>CAYWNG010000108.1:0-13900 GCA_964458685.1 uncultured Pirellulaceae bacterium | reverse complement strand
CTAGTTCAGCGCACCTTCTCTACTGGCAGTGTGAATGCTAGTGGCATACCGATCCGTGACAAAGATTGCCCCCCTTTGTTCACAGTCGGATCTTCAACTTTGGAGTTCTTTTGGAAACCAAAGTAGAAGTTCATCCGGTGATAAGTTTCGGCAATGCCAATGAGAATCAGGTAACGTTTTTTCCAATTTTGACGGTGTAGACGTAAAAAACAGTTCTGCCGGATTGCTTCAAGCCTCGTCAGATTCCGGTCAGGTAATCAGCGTAGAGTTTGCGGGCATCCGACCAGCGAGCGAGCTGAAGATTCGCTACATTGATAGCTTTGCTTCTCGTGGAAACGCCATCCTCGCAATTAAATTTGATTCAACTGTGAATAGCCTGCAATGAACGGTAACAAGAACTGGTTGATGACAATCCACTTCCTTTGCGCATTCACAGCTTGGACTGTGTCAGCGAACTCGCAAGAAGTTCAACGAAGCGAACCCCAAACGTTGAACAATACCTCTAGCAACAAAAATCCTGTCAAAAACCAAGCCGTGATGAAGCAGCCTTCGCTGGATGAACAGCTTCTGTTCTTTCCAACAAAGTACCCCAGTGGGAATTGGAATCCCACAAACCTTCAGTTCGAAGACATCTACTTTCAATCTGAGGATGGAACGAAGCTGCACGGATGGTATTGCCCATGTGACAAGCCTCGCGGTGTACTGTTGCTAGCTCACGGTAACGCAGGCAATGTCTCGTCGCGAGCCAGTTGGCTTCGCTACCTTCAAAATCAAGCCAAGTTGTCCGTCTTGATCTTCGACTACCGCGGATACGGACGAAGCGAAGGAGTGGCGACGGTCGAAGGCGTTTTGAAGGACAGCCAAGCCGCTCGAGCCAAGCTATGCGAGTTAGCAATGGTGGAGCCGGATCAGTTGATCTTGATGGGTGAGTCTTTAGGCGGAGCAATCGCTATCGAGTTAGCCGCCGAGATCGCTCCGCGCGGTTTGATTGTCCAAAGCACGTTCTCATCACTTAGGGATATGGCTGATGTTCACTATCCAAGGTTGTCTTGGCTTGTGCCCGTTGGAAAGCTCAACTCAGTTGACCGGATTTCAAAGTACCGCGGTCCATTGCTACAAAGTCATGGCAGCTTGGATCGGACCATTCCCTTTGGTTTGGGCCAAAAGTTGTTTCAGGCTGCCAACGAGCCCAAGCAGTTTGTCGAGATTAAACAGGCTGACCATAACGATTGGTTAACGGACGTTTACAAACGACAACTGGATGAATTTATTGATCGCATTGGTCAACCAGCCAAATGATAGAATGTAATGAAGGTTAGAATAGATGGTCTTCATCGTCTAGCGTCCGTCAAACAGCGTTCGCCATAAAGAGTTCGTCACCATCGCAAAAAGTCACCGATGACAGTAAGTAGTCGAAAGCAGTTCGAGAGCTATCAAGAAGAGGTTGCCAATCGGCGTAAGACAGGACATCGGCCGACCAGTTATCACAGCGATCGCCCTGATGCAGAGGCAAATACTCCCAGACAGCGATCCTTTTGGACTTTGCTGAAGCAGTTTTGGCATGAAGTTGGCGATCATCGTGGCAAGGTAATCGTCGCCTTGGCCACGCTGACTATTTCGACTCTGCTTGGATTGTTGCCACCAGCGGCGACGAAGTTGGCTATCGACTTTGTGCTGACCGACCCACCCCAGCCCTTGCCGCCAGGACTGTCCAGCTACTTCGGAGGATGGACGCCGATGCAACTACTTTGGTGCATTGGGCTGGCGGTAGTTGCCATTACGTTGGTACGTACCGCAATCCACGTTTGGGGACGTTGGTATGCGACTAAGGCTGTGCAGATGATGCAAGCCGACTTGCGACGTCGAGTCTTCGAACATGTCCTGCGATTGCCACTTCATCGTATTCAAGAACTCAAGAGCGGCGGTGCGACCAGCTTGATTCGTGAAGACGCTGGAGGAGTCGCTGATCTGATCTTCAACATGATCTACAACCCTTGGCAGGCGATCGTACAACTGCTCGGAAGTTTTTGCGTATTGGTATTGGTTGATTGGCGCTTAATGGTCGGAGGCATGTTGCTATTACCCGCTGTTTGGATCACGCATCGCACCTGGATCTATCGCGTTCGTCCGCTCTACAAGGACATTCGCAAGCGTCGCCAGCAGATCGATGGTAACACTACAGAGACGTTTGGTGGAATCCGCGTAGTAAGAACGTTTGCTCGCGGGAAAAGCGAGTCGAATCGTTTCTCGCGTTTGACACACTTGTTGTCGCGTCAGCAGATCATGGTGTGGTGGGCTAGTCGGTTGCTGGAAGTTGTTTGGGAGATCATCATTCCTCTGGCCTCAACTGGATTGCTGCTTTACGGTGGCTGGCAGATTTTGAATGGCGACCTATCCCTTGGCGATTTGATGATGTTCTTGGTCTATCTGACCATGCTGCTCGGGCCCATCGCTTCGATCGCATCGAGTGCCATGTCCTTTCAAAACAATCTGGCTGGGCTGGATCGCGTTTTAGATCTCTTGGACGAGGATACCGAGATCAAACTACAGCTAGGCAAGAAGGAACTCAATCGAAGCGACGTGCGGGGCAAGTTAGTCTTTGATCGCGTCGGTTTCAAGTATCCCGGGACAGAGCGCGATGTGTTAGCCGAGGTGAGCTTTGTGGCTGAAGCGGGAACGACGGTAGCTTTGGTAGGTCGAAGTGGAGCCGGCAAGACAACGCTCAGCAATTTGGTGGCTCGTTTCTACGCGCCGACCAGCGGTCGAATCGAGTTGGATGGACAAAATGTGTCCGAGCTTTCACTCGATTCCTACCGCAAGATTCTGGGAGTCGTTGAGCAAGAAGTGTTTCTGTTTGATGGAACGATTCTTGAGAACATCGCCTATGGACGTCGTGGAGCGAGCTTTGAAGAGGTGCTGACTGCCGCCGAGGCTGCTGCCGCGCGGGAGTTTATCGAACGGCTGCCCAACGGCTTTCAAACCGTGATTGGCGAGCGTGGGTTTAAGTTGAGCGGTGGCCAACGGCAACGACTTGCAATCGCTCGTGCTATCCTAGCTGATCCTAAAGTGCTGATTCTTGACGAAGCAACGAGCAATCTTGACAGCGAGAGCGAAAGACTGATTCAGCAGAGCTTAACGCAATTGCTCCGCGGTCGAACTGCGTTTGTGATCGCTCATAGATTAAGCACAATCATGCATGCCGACCAAATCTTGGTGATCGATGATGGCCGGATTGTAGAACGTGGCACACACGACCAGTTAATGTCACAGGGCGGAATCTACCAAAAGATGGTGCTACTTCAAACTACATAGCCACGCATCTTCTGTTCGAATTCTCCACTTTGCGATGATCGAATTCAAAAAAGCTGAGTGACGCATGATGAGGTCGCGACAATTCTGTATCATGATCCAGAGCTTTTGAGCGTCATATCAAGAATACTCCAACGATTTCATCTGACATGATAGACTGGCTGCAATCAATTCTGGACGATTCGGGTGATGATTCTATCGACCCGAAGATCAAACGAGTCATGTTACAACTGATCGATCAAAGCGAATCGATTTTCAGTATGGCATCTCAGCGGGCGGTTATGGAGTTTCCCAATCGCATCGGTCCGAGCGTGGCTGAGTTCCAGGAAAAGATGCAGGACCTCTTTCGTGGTGTATTAATCAAGGTCTTCATCTCAATCGCTTGGAGTGATCGGCACTGGAGCAGCGCGGAAAAGCAAGCTGCGCAGATCATACTCAAGCGAGCTTGGGGTGTTGAACTCTGCTCAGACAATCTCAAGCAATCGCTCTTGCATGTTGCCGCTAAAGCCGACACATTGCAGTGGACCGAACTTCTTCGACCCTTTACGGATATTCCTGAGCTTCGCGATGAATTGCCGACACTGGCTTCTGTAATTGTACGATTAGCGAACGCTCTTGCAAAAATTGATCGCGAAGTGTCTGCTGACGAGTTAGTTCAACTGGAAGAGCTCAAGAAAACACTTCGTCAGATAATCTCGGTTGCCGGATCTGAGGGACAATCAGATTCTCAGTCTAGGAGCAGTTCGGCGGTTCAACAAAGCCAAGCTCTAAAGTTGGACGAGCCCATGATCGAATTGATTCACGCCACAACGGCAGATTCCAATCCTGCAACAGCTAGTGCTCAGCAAGATAGGAATAGTTCCAGTTCCGGTTCAAGTTCTAGTGCCGGTGAGGCCAAGAACGCAAAGGCGCCGGAGTTGACACCGCAGCAGCGTCAGCAAATGCTAGAGGAAGGAACTCGCGAACTTGAAGCACTGATTGGATTGGACTCGATCAAAGAAGATGTTAAGCAACTGATCAGTTTTCTCAAGATGCAATCCGCGCGGCAGCAGATGAATCTGCCAGCGACGCCGATTACCCTGCACACGCTGTTCACTGGCAATCCAGGAACGGGCAAGACAACCGTCGCCAGAATTATCGGCAAGATGTTGAGCGGTTTAGGAATACTTCATCAGGGACACACTGTCGAAGCCGATCGGTCGGCTCTGGTGGCTCAGTATGCTGGACAAACGGGACCCAAGACGCACGCGTGTGTGGACAAGGCTCTCGGTGGAGTTCTCTTCATTGATGAAGCTTACTCACTGGTTGCAGAAAACTCTGACGATGCTTATGGAACCGAGGCTGTGCAAGTCTTGCTCAAGCGGATGGAAGATGATCGCAATCAACTTGTCGTGGTACTAGCGGGTTATCCCGAGCCGATGAGCCAATTAGTACGATCGAATCCAGGTTTAAGCTCTCGGTTCCAACGCAATTTTCTTTTTCCCGATTACACCGTGGACGAAATGCTAAAGATCTTTTTGGGGCTTTGTAAGAAGAACCAGTACAAGCTCACCAAAGAAACAGCACAGAAACTACACGACAAGCTTTCAGAGATCGTGGAGAAGAAGGATGAGCACTTTGGAAACGGTCGGACGGTCCGTAACTTGTTCGAGAATGCACTTCAGAGAATGGCGAGTCGAGTCGTTGATAGCCCGAAGTTAACTGAAGATCTCTTGACCGTTTTGCAACCGTCGGACATCGAGTTTGCTTAACACTCGCAAAGGCACTTTATTCATGTATCGAAGTTTCGTTGGGACATTGTTCTTGGCAATCACAACTGTTGTTTCATCCCTAGAAGCCCAACAAGCCAAAGTTCCATTACCACGTAGTGCTCCCGAACTCCAGGGTGTATCGTCGGCGGGTATACTTCAGTTCATCGAAGCGGCCGACGCAACAATCGAGTCGTTCCATAGTGTGATGGTGGTACGTCATGGTCACGTAGTTGCCGAAGGCTGGTGGGGGCCCTATGACGCCAAGACTCCGCATCAGCTTTATTCGTTAAGCAAGAGCTTCACTTCGATAGCGGTTGGCTTGGCGATTGAAGAGGGCAAGCTGAGCGTAGACGACGAAGTTGCTCAACTGTTTGCCGATCAGATGCCTCAAGACTCGAGTGACAATCTTAAGTCGATGCGAGTTCGTGACTTGTTGAGCATGGCGACGGGGCACGATTCTGAGCCGAAGGTGATGACCGAGAAACAATGGGTCAAGGCTTTTCTGGCTCATCCAGTACCGAAGAAGCCCGGTACGCACTTCCTGTACAACACACCTGCAACCTACATGTGTTCGGCGACTGTCCAAAAGAAGACAGGCCAAACGGTGGCTGATTACCTTCAATCGCGTTTGTTCGATCCGCTAGGATTTGAGAATCCAACTTGGGGAAAGAGCCCTGAGGGTATTACGCTTGGCGGTTACGGGCTGAACATTTGCACGGAAGACATCGCCAAGTTTGGGCAGCTTTGCTTGCAGAAAGGCAAATGGAATGATCGGCAGCTTGTTCCTGCGGCTTGGATCGAACAAGCGACTTCCAAGCAGATCTCCAATGGAAACGATCCGAAGAGCGACTGGAGTCAAGGCTATGGATACCAGTTTTGGCGATGCCGAAACGGCGGGTATCGCGGCGATGGGGCTTTCGGGCAGTACTGCATCGTCTTGCCAGAGCAAGATACGGTGATCGCAATTACTAGTGGCGTTAAGAATATGCAGGCCGTCTTGGATTTGGTCTGGGATAAGTTGCTACCAGCGATTGGCAAAGCGAAGCTTGCAGAGGACGCAACTTCCGTTGCGAAGCTGGAGGCCCGGCTGAAGACTCTGCAGCTCTCCAAGGTGGCAGGCAAAACGGTCGTCGAGCTATCTGCGAAGCTGGCCGGAAAGAGCTTTGACTTTGATTCCAACAGGCAGAAGATCGAGTCCGTGGAGGTTAGTAAAGATGAATCTGAACCAAGCCTCGCTTTTAACGTTGCTGGGGAGAAGGTTGTCGTGCCATTGGTCAGCTCCGAATGGCATCGGCAGCAAATTCGATGGGGGGCTGATAACCTGCAAGCGATAGCAACATCTGCCGCTTGGACAGGCGATGATATCTGTACGATCAAGCTCTGCTATGTGGAGACTCCGTTTATCCAGACCTTGAAACTGAAATTTGATTCGGCAACGGTCAGTCTGGAAACGGAATCTAATGTCTCTTTTGGACCGACGAAGCAACCTGCGATTGTAGGCAAGCTCAAGTAGGGCTCACTCAGGACTCCTGTCTTCGAAAAACTATTTTGGAAAAATTCCAAAAATCTGCGTAAGGAATTTGCGTCTCAAACGACTACCAATCTTTGCAAGATGTGCAGTGGACGAATCCGCAGCCCATCTTTGTACGCCCAAGTCCATGGTGTCGATTGGAATTCGATGAGATCCGGTGGGACTGGTCAGCCTTTCTAGACGGTTGGAAGGCGGGTTCCATCTAGCAAAGAGGAGTTTGTTGTGTCAGAAAATCAAAGCAATTCGTGTGCGTTAGCTGTGTTATTTAAAGAGTTCTGTGGGGTTTTGCACGTCAGTGGCGATACCGCTATGACTATCGCGGCAACGCTTTCAGAAGATCCCGCGGATTGGGCAGAAGTTGTCGCCTACTGGTCCCGCTATCAGACTCCGGTGGTTGAATCAGAAATCGAGCACCTTTCGTTCGTTGAGTATACGAACGAGGCCATGCTGGATCACCTACGTCAAAGTGAAGAGTGGATTGTCATTGACTTTAATGGACGACGGTTGTTGACAAGCCCAAGTATGAAGCTTGGCAATCGGAACTGTGCATTCGACTTGTATGCCGAGTCGGATCGACGGAAGCGATGGCCGCTGAGCATTCACTTGCCGCCATGGTGGGAACTGCATGATTCAATTCGAGTCAATGCACTTGCAGCGCGTTTGAAGAAGCCTCGACCAGCTTCCGAAATTCAAGTTGCACGTACCAATCGAAGGTTATTGTATGGTGAATCGCTAACGAGCTTTATCGCCAGTCGCATTGTCGAGGCCTCGAAGCTACCGAAGGTCCGTAGCCAATTGCTGTCCCCCAAGCCGAAATTATACTCGCAGACAGTTGAGATCCATCGTGACTGGCTGATGACCAAGCGTAGTGATTTGCAAGGTGGGTGTCCGCGCCAGTTGCTTCATGGGGGGCAGGAATGGATTGAGCGGATTGTTTATGGACAAACAATGCGAGCCATAAAGGGCTGTCCGTTGGTCGCAGCACCCGTCGATGTGATCAATTACGAATCAGCGCCTTTCGGATTGGAAGAGTTGGTGATCTACTACCATCTTTGTCGCGAGTTGATTGAGCAAGGTTGGCGCTGGCTACAACGAAACTTGCCTGGTTCACCTGCTCAAGCAAGTTCGTTAGCGCTCGCAGTTAATCAGCTCAATCTATTCCTTCGTGAGACTCAGCAACAATGGTTGAGCCAACCGTTTGAAGGCGGCTCGAGTCCTAGTTTTATCATCGAGTGCAGTCGTCGACGCGTTCCTCGAAGTCCTGACATTCCAATCCAAGGGATGGATGAGTCTGAAAAAGAATCTCATGTGGTCGATTGCAATTGTCCCATTTGCAGGATGATGGCCGAAGGGGCGTTTGGACCTAGCTTTACATCAATGGACGGTTATGAGTTAGAGTTGGACGAAGAGTTCGCTTTCTCGAAGCACGAAACCGTGCAGCAGTGGAAGGAGGAGATGGAGCTGTTCGGTGCGGGTGCCGACCTAGATGCAGACGATGAAGATGGAGACGACGAAGATGTAGACGATGAAGAGGATGGAGTCGACGAGGTGGATGAGGTCGACGAAGAGGATGTTGGCGAGGATGGCTTTGAAGAGGTTGGCGAGTTCGACGGCGACAGTGTCGGTTCTGGTCGCGATGGAGCTGATGGAGAAGCTCTATTGTTCCAGTCGGTTTGGAATGGAATTCGTACTGAGGAGCCGATTCCAGGTGATTCGAAGGGGCATTTGAAGTTGGCCTTTATGCTCAGTGAGATCATTTCCCAATTGGAGATCGAGAAGGCGGATAACGATTTAATCGTCGAATTGAATCGCTTGTTTCAACAGTACCGACATGCTTCCGATCTACAGCGTCGTACAGCCGCGTTGCAATTGATCGAAATGCTTGAATTGCTGACGATGGACTTCCCAAGATTGATTTCACGCCTTGCGGACCTCCAGAGCTACATAAATCAACCGGCAACGGTTCAGAAGTAAGCCCTGTCGGAGCCCTGTTGACCGCCGATCTTCCCCAATCGGCGGTTCAATGCCGTGGACGATCCGCAACGGCATACTCAGTCAAAGCAACATTCCTTGACAATTGGCGTCTCTCGTAGGTTTTGTCACGTTCGCTTGCGGTTCACTGGCTGGCAAAAGGAAACGCCTCAGTAAAATGCGCCCTGAATCGCAGGCTCTGGGTTGGTACGCAATCGAGCTGGCACCTATAATCAAGATCAGTAAGACTTAACACAAGTTGCGAAAGTTGTTCGATGGTGGGTGTGTCACAATTCCTTTTGATGATCTGCTTTTGTTGGCAAGAAGTCCCGGTTGAGCTTTTGCAAGTCCAATCGGCTGGGCCAGAGCGTGGAAGCTGGCAGGGCATCGATGCGGAGAACGTAACGATGCAGGTCGGTGGACAATCTAAATCGATTCCACTCGCCACGCTTAGGTCGGTAAAGTTCGCAGAGCCGACTAAGCAAATCGCCCAAGATACCGGCACCGTTGTTTCGCTCAACGACGGAACGCGAATACTACCGAACCAACTAACGGGTAAAGGCCAAGACGTAAGTCTGGAGCTTTCGCCAGCACTGAAGTTGCAAGTCCCTGCCAACCATATTCGCTCTGTGCAATTCCAAAAGCTGACAGAAAAGCAGTTGCCCCAATGGCGCGCGATTCAGGAGTCTCGCTTAACGGCGGACACTCTAGTTGTCATTCGATCGGCGGATGCACTCGACAAGATTGAGGGGCAGATTCTTGAGATCAATACTGAACGGGTCGTGTTTGAATTCAACAAGCAGAAGATCGAAGCTCCTAGATCGAAGCTTGCGGGATTGAGATTTCTTACGCCACCGGTTCAGAATCAGCGAATCAAAGCGATTGTGACTGATCTATTGGGCAATGTGTACCAAGCAGTTCAGGTGGTCAGTCAATCGGCTACATCGGTAGAATTGACTTTGTCGTGTGGAGCAAAGATATTCTTGCCAGTCGCACAGCTTGCGAATATCGACTTCTCGGTTGGTAGCATTAAGTATGTCGCGGAGATGACGCCGATTGGGAATGATCGCGTGAGTGGGTTCGCAGCCAAGATACCAATTGCGGGTGCCGATCAACTGTTTGCGCCACAACCTGTAAAGCTACCGCAATCCAACGGTCCAAGTCTCAAGATGCTTGGAAGTGGCTCGGTGACGTATCGCGTGCCCGATGAATATTCATCAGTAGCCGGTAAAGTTTACTTGGCTCCTGAGGGAGAGCAGTTTACTCCCTGCACTGTCGAGCTTCGGCTTGAAAGCGAAGTGCTTTGGCAAGGTAAGCTCAAACATCCAACCGATCGACTAGAGTTCAGCGTTCCGGTAGTCGCGGATAAGCGTTTGCAACTGAACGTTCAAGCAGACTCGAGTTATCCTGTTGGAGACGTGGTAATGTGGCAAGAGCTAAGGATGATGAAATAGCACACGAGTGATTGTTTTCGCAACTCAACGTTAACTACGGATCTCGCCAAAATGAAACGGATGCTTCTCGCTTGGATCACAGAATTCTACAGAGTTCTTGGTGTCGCTCTTCTGGTTGCAGTCTCTAGTGCTCTCCAATTCAGCTACTCCCTTGTCGCTGCCGAGCCACCTGCGGTACCGTCTGAAGTTCTGGATGCGCAGTCGCAACGCATTGAAGTTATGCGTCGCGCTGCAGCGGCTACAGTTGCTGTTTTCGGATTGGACGGTGGAGGTGGAGGGAGTGGTGTCCTGATTAGCCCTGATGGCTATGCCTTGACAAACTACCACGTGTCCAGCTCCTGCGGCGACCATATGCGTTGTGGACTGGATGACGGAAGGATGTACGACGCGGTAATCGTGGGTGTAGATGCGGTGGGTGACGTCTCGTTGATCAAGTTGCTGGGTCGCGACGATTTCCCTATCGCGCCGATGGGCGACAGCAGTCAAGTTCGCGTCGGACAATGGTGTTTTTCGGCAGGTAATCCGTTCGGATTGGCTTCGAATCGTCAGCCTTCGGTTAGCCTGGGATTGATTAGTGGAGTCAACCGCTATCAATATCCAGCGGGAACCATTCTAGAATACGCCGATTGTATCCAAACCGATGCTGCGGTGAATCCCGGGAACTCTGGCGGGCCGCTGTTCAATATGGCTGGTGAGATCATAGGTATTAACGGTCGATGCTCGTTTGAGAAACGCGGACGCATTAATGTGGGGGTCGGTTATGCCATCACGATCAATCAAATCAAGTCGTTTCTTGGCATGCTCCAGAGTGGGAGGCTGCTTGACCATGCAACTTTGGGGGCGACCGTTACTACCGATGAATCTGGCCGTGTGGTCATCAGTAATATCCTCAGTAGCAGCGATGCCTATCGTCGAGGCCTTCGATACGGTGATGAAGTGGTCGGATTTGCCGATCGAGAGGTGACCACAACCAACACATTCAAAAATATCCTGGGTACATTGCCTAAAGATCTTCGCGTACCCATTCAAATTCGTCGTGAAGGCAAGCCGCAAACACTACTCGTTAGACTTGCTGGCGTGCATACGGCTAAGGATTTGAACAAGATAGTCGCGATGGGGTTGGATGGTCAGCCCGATGAACCCAAGCCCAAGAGTAAGCCGGGGGATCCCAAACCCGGTGAACCCAAACCCAGTGATCCAAAGCCGAAGATTCCCAAGCTGGGAGAGAACGAGCCGAAGGAAGCTGAAAAAGAGACGGCAGATAAAGCTCCCGAAGTCGATCCCGACACCGGCAAGCTATTGCCTGGTGTACCCGATAAGAAACTGGTCGAGTCGATGCTTGAGCTTCGAACTGGGTTCTCCAACTACTACTTCAACCGATTAAAGCGCGGACAGATTGCTAAGCAGTTGACTACCCTGGGTGATCTATCAGCGGTGAGTTCTATGAAGCTTAAAGGCAAGCTGGTAGGCGAGGCAACTCGTGTTGACATACTGGTTAATGGCGAGCAGATGGATATCACAGTTGGCTCGCGCCGATCGCAATACAAAGGCGACATTTCAGATATCGTCGCTGAGCGAAGGTTCGGTAGCTTGGCGGCAGCGGTTCGTGCATTGAAGGAACTCTTGCAAGTCGGTCCAGAGAAGATTGGCGAAAGCATCTACCTCGGAAAACTGCCAGTCTATGCAGGCCAGTCAACACAACTCAAGGATCAAGTGTGGATGGATACTATCGAGACGCTATGGTACGACTCGCGGGTCCGATTCAGTTGGGATGACAATACCAAGCAGATTTCTCTAGTTGAGATTTTTGGCGACGATGGAACTGATCCGGCTGAGGTATATCTTGATAAGTACAAAAAGTTTACCGTTGATCAAAAAGATTACATGCTACCCTCGCGGCTGAGGCTCCAATACGGTACTGAAATTGCAATGGTCGTCGATGTTGAAGAAATAGAGCTAGGGCAGTTGGTGGTTGATGCCGCTAAGCCTGCTAGTGGATCTGAATCGCCGGAAAAGTCACCTGTTGAAAAGTCCTCTGTTGAAAAGTCCTCTGTTGAAAAACCTGTCTTGGAGAATGCATCTGGCGAGAACTCTAAAGAAGGCAAGGCTGACGATGGTTCAAAAGGAAGTGTAAGCAAAGAAGACGGCAAGGACGAGAATCATGAATGATAGTTGCCTTAAGACGTGCTTTCTTCGATCATTAGCCTTGTTGCTGTTCGTGTTCGTGCCGGGATTAGTTAGCAGTTTCGCTCAAGGTCAGAGTCCACAGCTAGGCGCGGTTCAGGACGCGGTCGTTAGCAGTGACTTGAAAACAGTTAAGCTCTACGGTGCTGGTGGACTCGGATTGGATCACTATCAGAGTGGCTTCTTCGTATCTGCCGAAGGTCATATCCTAACTGTGTGGAGTACAGTGTTAGATGTATCCGAGATCTTCGCCGTGGCCAGCGATGGAAGAAGATTGAAAGCTCAGATTGTCGGCATAGATCCTAACCTTGAGCTAGCTGTCTTGAAGGCCGATCAGCCTCCGCCCGCTTTCTTTTTATTGGACGAAGCAGCGGTGGCGTCTGTGGGTGATCGCATTCTAGCTGTGAGTAATCTCTTTGGAATTGCGGCTGGGAACGAAATGTCGAGCTTTCAGAAGGGTGTCGTCATGACAATTACTGACTTGAAAGCGCGGCGAGGAAATTTTCAATCGGTATATCAAGGTCCTGCCCTGATCATTGATGCGATGTCCAATAATCCAGGTGCTGCGGGAGGAGCGCTAATTAGTTTAGATGGAAAGCTCTTGGGAATTCTAGGAAAGGAGCTTCGAGACACGAGTGCTAACATTTGGATCAACTACGCACTTCCAGTGTCGCAGTTTAAGCAATCTGTGCAGAGCATTATCAGCGGTAAGACGATTGCAAGGACAACATCAATTCGAAAAGTTGCGGATCGACCTGCGACTCTTGCCGCATTAGGTGTTGTCCTAATCCCAAACATTCTGAACAAGACTCCGGCTTACGTCGATTTGGTCCAGCCGAGTTCGCGAGCTGCCAAGGCGGGATTGCAGTCAGATGACTTGATCTTGTTTGTGAACTCCCAGCGAGTTTCGTCGCAAAGTACGCTGGTCGAGGAGTTGAGTTACCTGGATCGCGGTGATCAGGTCGTTTTCTTGGTACAACGCGGAGCCGAACTTCGCGAGGTGGTGATTCGCCCATGATGCCTTCGATCAAGTTGAAGTTGAACACGCTTTTCGTCGTTCTTGTAACTCTTCTGGGACTCAACTTTTGCAGTTTCGGATTTGCTGTTCAGAGCAATAGCGACCTACTTCTGGCAGAGCAAAACGCATTTCGTCAAGCTGTGGCATCCGCAGCAGAGTGCGTTGTGCAAATCGAAACATTTGGCGGATTGGACAAGGCTGACCGACAGGCTACCGCCGAAGGTCCTATAACCGGAACGATTGTCCATGGCGATGGATGGATCGTTACTTCGCTGTACAGTTTTAAACAAATGCCCGCTTCAACGCTCGTGACTCTACCTGCTGGAAATCGTGTTCCGGCTCGTGTGGTTGCGCGAGATTACTCGCGAGAGTTGGTGTTGCTTAAGGTAGAAGCTAGCGAGCCACTTCCCGTAGCTGCGCCGAGTGATGTGGCTAGCTTGAAGGTTGGACAGTGGTGCGTTGCTGTTGGAAAGACCTACGACAGCCGCTCGGTAACTCAATCGGTCGGCATTGTCAGTGCGCTTGGTCGGGCGTATGGACGAGCGGTACAAACAGATGCCAAGGTATCTCCGATTAACTACGGTGGGCCATTGGTGGACTTGAATGGTAAGGTCATTGGAATTCTGACATCCGCAGGCTGCCCAGGCCCTCGGCCTCCCAGTGGGCGGCATCGGCACAGGCG
>CAYWNG010000107.1:0-13911 GCA_964458685.1 uncultured Pirellulaceae bacterium | reverse complement strand
CTTGGCGTTATTCTGCGGCAATCATGGGGGCCAGCCGCTTGAATTCGCTTTCAATATCGCTGCCTGAATAGAACGATAAGACTCCCTTTAATCGCCGAGTCTCTCCAGGAGGGCAATCGTCGAACTGTGGATCGGAGTGCATACACGGACATGGCTGATTGGCCCATGGTCGCACACATTTTTGCCAACCAGTCACAATCCAATTCTTCTTTTCGGCATCGTGGCATGCAACGAACGGCTTGGCAATCAGCTTGTTGTCATTGGAAAGTTGTTCAAAGCCCTTGGCCTGCGCCAACATAACACAATTCTGAACCACCAAGCCTCGTAATGTCTCCTTCGAACCGTTCTTTATCCAAAGTTCTAATTGAAGCTCACTACTGCTGACAGTCGCATCGCAACCGAACTCAACATCGTTGGGTAACTTGCGCTGAACGCTCCAGCCTCTTTCGGTCTTGGTCCATTCGCTCGGTGGAACAGCCTGATTACGCAGGTCCCATGTCGTCTTCACATGCGTATGAGCCAGATACAGAAGCTCGCGTCGATCTTCTTGCATCCACCAAACTGCTTCAGGCACATCAGCGACCACGTAGGACTCACGATCCCAGGGCAGAAAGACGCTCAGCTTGGTTTCGCGCTGAGGACGAATGGCTCCTTCGCGAAAGCCAACGCGAGGATGACGACCACCGGGATAGGGCAGGACTCGTAAGCGATCGGCGGGCAAGGCGGTTGGTTCGGTGATCTTGAGCCTCTCGACGGCAGCCTGAATCTGCTTCGGGCTTAGTCCCGTGGCAGATGCTGCTTCAACCAGCGAGTAACAATGATCGATAAGCATGTTGGTGAGCCAAAACTTTAACTGCCCGTCATCCGTCGGCTTGCGATAGTTTTCATAGTTGCCTTGATTGGCAAGAATTGCCTTGCGGTCTTCGATCACGCCCCAGGGATCTTTGGGAAGAATGGAAGGATCGACATACTTCTCCAGGTCGCGCATGGCGATGACTTTGTAACCTTCGTTGGCTAAGTAGTTCATGTACTGCTCGAACTTCTCTGCCGGAGTATTCACCCAACTGTGAGCCGTATCTGGTGCGCCGTGAAATTGTAGAATAGCGATGCGACCAAACTTGGCTTGCTCGACCGCGCGAATCAGGTCGGTCAACTCCCAATTCGGACGAGCGTCTCCGGCAGAGGGTAAAAGCAGCGGGTGATCCAAACCGGGCTCATACGCAAATCCTCGGCCCTGTTCATACTCATACTCGGGAGCACCACCACGACGCGCGAAGCGGATTCCAGCGGCACTCAGTTTGTCCAAGGCTAGTTTCGAAAGCGAATTTCCAGGCCAAGCGAACGAAACGGGTTTGGGTATCTTGTGCTCTTCGCAGCGATCGTTAATAGCGTTCAACTGTTCGCTCAGTCGCTCAACATTCTTATCATTGATTCCTAGGTGATCGCGAGTGTGATTGCCAATCTCGAATCCATCGCGATGCAACTGCGCGATCTCGTCCCAAGTCATGTAGTCTTTTTTGTTCGTTGGAAAGTCGAAGCCTTCGGTAATAAAGAACGTCGCGCCAAAGCCATAGCGCAGCAGGATCGGACGAACGACGGTGTAATGCGACTTAGCCGAATCGTCGAAGGTCAGCACCACCAATTTTTCTGGCACTGGATCGCTGGCCTTGGCTGAAGTACTTAAGCCAATTGAAAGTACAGCCGTCACGCAAACAGCGAGAATTGAGGGTAACGACGCCAGTGTTCGAGCTAGCAGTGGAAAAAGCATGGTTGGCCAGTTCAAAAGATGAGGCAGGAAGCAAACAGGTGGGGAGGCGAGAGTAACTCGCCGCGCCTCAATATAGGCTTATTCGACGGCAGTTCCAATACAAGGGGATTTGCGTCAATTCTCTGGAGTCGGATAGTTCGTTCTTGAGCGCTCCAGCATACCGTTGCTGATAAATTCGCATGGCCCTATACTGTCGCTCTCAACGAACACCAATTGCTTTGACCATCATTCAAAACTCTTTGACGAACAAGTGTGTGAATCATGACGGGCCCAGTTCTACTTCTTGCATCCGGAGACCTGCGCGAGTCTGCCAATCGAGTCTGTTGGCCAGCTCAAGAAAAGATGGAAGCGGATCTAACACGAGCCATCAATGCTCACGGTTACCAGGTTGAACGAGCTCATGCATATCAAGCAGAGCGAGGTCATGGTTTCTTAGCATCCCAGCGCGACGGCTTGGAAGTATTTCGGCGCATCGATCCGCAGCAACCGCTTATTATCGCTGAAGCAGTTTGGCAATACTCGCACCATGTGTTGGCGGGTTTAACGACGCATCGCGGTCCGATCCTGACCGTCGCCAACTGGTCTGGGCAATGGCCGGGGCTGGTCGGCATGTTGAATCTGAATGGTTCGCTGACCAAGGCTGGTGTGAAGTACAGTTCGTTGTGGAGCGAAACGTTTCAGGACCAATGGTTCATCGACAAGTTAAGCCTATGGCTACGCGATGGTGAAGTAACGCATGACCTTTCGCATGTTAAGCCGTTTGTGCCGAGTGCCGTTGACGCACAAGCTGCGAAGATTGGTAGCGAGATTGCTGCCGATTTGATCAAGAACAAAGCCATCATGGGAGTGTTCGACGAAGGTTGCATGGGAATGTTCAATGCGATCATCCCCGATCTGCTTCTCAACAAAGTAGGTGTCTTCAAAGAACGACTCAGCCAATCTGCCTTGTACTACGAGGCTAAGCAAACCTCCGACGCGGAAGCTCAAGCGGTTCGAAAATGGCTAGATCAAGCAGGTATGAAGTTCCACACGGGACCGAATCATGCAACCGACTTGACGGACGCTCAGATTCTTGACCAATGCAAAACCTACATCGCAGCGGTCCGCATTGCGGACGATTTTGGCTGCGATTGCATTGGCATACAGTATCAACAAGGCCTGAAAGATCTTTTGCCTGCCAGCGATTTGGTCGAAGGCATGCTGAACGATTCAAAGCGGCCTCCGGTGTTTTCTCGCGACGGTTCTCGCGAACTGTTTGCGGGGCAACCCGTAACGCACTTTAACGAAGTCGACGAGTGCGCGGGATTGGATGGTTTGTTGATTCAACGCGTTCATTCAGCGTTGGGACAGCCCGTAGAAAATTCGTTGCACGACTTGCGTTGGTCGGATCGCGATCATTCGGGAACGACTGACGAAGAGGTTTGGGTCCTGGAGATCAGTGGAGCCGTACCGGCGTCGCACTTCGCGAGCGGTTGGGCCGAGGCCGAAGGCTTCCGACAGCCTGCGATGTATTTTCCAAGCGGCGGAAGTACGATTCGAGGGATCAGCAAGCCAGGCGAAGTCGTTTGGTCGCGGATCTACATCGAAGAGAATCGCTTGAAGATGGACATGGGATTGCTCTCAGCGATTTCGTTGCCTCGTGCGGAGACCGAGCGACGCTGGGAGAACACGACTTCGCAATGGCCAATCATGCACGCAGTTTTGCGCGGCGTGACTCGCAATCAGATGATGGCACGTCACAAGGCGAACCACATTCAGGTTGCTTACGCCAATAGCAAAGCTGAAGCCAAGCTTGCCTTGGAAGCTCGCGCCACCGCAGCTCATCAGCTTGGTATAGAAGTCTTCCTTTGCGGCGACGTTTGACCAGTGTACCACATCAACAGTGTGCCACATCAACAGTGTGCCACGACGCTCCGCCGTCGCTCTTCCCTCTTCCTTCTTCCTTCTTCCTTCTCAAGCCTCAAGCCTCAAGCCTCACCCCTCACCCCTCACCCCTCACCCCTCACCCCTCACCCCTCAAGTCTCGCCACCACACCTTCGGCAGTCGCCACATTGGTCGCTAGAGGAATGGAGTGAACGTCGCAGACTCGCATGAGCGCCGAAACATCGGGCTCGTGAGGCTGTGCCGTAAGTGGATCGCGGAAGAAAAGCACTGCATGGACAAGTCCCTGGGCTACTCGACCGCCGATGATCAAGTCACCGCCATCAGGACCATGGGCAACTCGTTCGACCTCTAGGCCAAGTTCCGTAGCCAGCAGTCGACCGGTGTTGCCTGTCGCGACAAGCGGCTGAGTCTTGAAGAACGCAAGATGGCTTCGAACGAAGTTGAGCAGCTCTTGCTTTTTAGCATCATGCGCGATGAGTGCGATCATAGATTGGCTTTAGTATGCGAACGTAGAATCCACCGCCCAAGATGCCGCCTAGGATTGGGGCCACGATGTAAACCGTCAACCAGCCCCAATCATGGCCAAGTGGAAGAGCCACGGAGCCCCAGCCAGCCAAGGAGGAGAAGAGCCGCGGGGCAAAGTCGCGAGCCGGGTTGAAGCAAGCCTGAGTCAGCGGTGCAATTACCGAAATCAATAGAGACACGATCAGCCCTACAAAGATCGGCGTCATTTTCGCCAGCGGTGCGGCTGAGTTCTTCAAATCGTTCATGGCCATGATGAGCATTAGCAGAATGGCGGTTCCCAAAGTTTCAGCGAAGAAGGCACCGGTATGCGAGACTTGCGACTTTAACTTGGTCAACTCTTCTGGTTTGAGTGGATCGGTCCCTGAGGCTAGGCCACCGGGGCCTGGATAGAACTCGCCGTAACAGCAAGCAGTAATTTCACTTCCGGGCTGTCCGCGAACAACGCCCTTAAGCTCTTCAACCGCCGCTAACTTGAGGTTGAACATTGCAAACAATGCTGCGGCTGCGATAAAGGCACCGAACAATTGAGCAGCAATGTATGGCAAGACACGGTCTCGAGGAAAGCCGTTCCAGCAAAGCATGGCAATGGTGACTGCGGGATTGATATGTGCGCCGCTGATTCCTCCGACGCAAAAGATCGCCAGCATGATGGCCACACCCCAAACGATGGCAACTTGCCATAGACCTGATTGCGCACCGAAGAGCACGGCTGCATGGACAGCCCCCAATCCAAAAAAGATCAGGATGAAGGTCCCAAGGATCTCAGCGATAACGCAGTCGCGTAGCGAGGGTTGTTCGTTCATGGCGGAAGGCTCAAGTTGTGGCAGTTTTTCGTGAAGTGTCGCGGTTAGTATAGCTGCATTCGCAAGCCAATTCGACCAGCCTTTCACGCAATCTTTGTGCAGCGAAGCTGTCTGGGCTAAAAACTAAAACAGCCAGCGCTGATGATGCGCTGGCTGCTTTGAATTGTGGGGGGCAATTTCAAGAAGCTATACAGCTTAGTTGCATCCGCAGCTTGGAGCTGCTGGAGCAGCTTCGCAACCACAGCTAGGAGCTGGGCAGCAAGCCTTGCGAGCAGCCATCTTAGCCTTTAGGCCGCTGAACAGGCTGCACTTTGGCTTTGCACATGGATCGCAGCAAGGAGCTGGTTCGCAGCATGTTGGTGCTGGTGCACAGCAAGTTGGAGCTGGAGCTGGTGCTGGAGCACAACAAGTAGGAGCAGCTTCGCAACCACAGCTAGGAGCTGGGCAGCAAGCCTTGCGAGCAGCCATCTTAGCCTTTAGGCCGCTGAACAAGCTGCACTTTGGCTTGGCGCATGGGTCGCAAGTTACTTCGCAACCACAGCTTGGTGCAACTTCACAACCGCAGCTTGGTGCTGCACATGAATCGCAACCGCAGCCCATGGCTCGGTGACCGAAAATTTGTGCATTGGCGCTCAGAGGAGCAAAGCACAGAACTGCAAACGCGATCGACAGAATGGACTTAACTGACATTTTTGGATCTCTCCCGAATTCAACTTTTTACACGGATTTGGAGCGGAGGCGAAACGGAATGCCTTTGCTATGCCAGTCTTCGACAGTACCAGATTCCGATTACGACAGCCGCCAGCGTATGTGTGGTCGTTAATGGATCGTAGGGTCGCACTGCAAGCAAATTGACTCGCTCTATCGGATGAACTTTTCGTCGCAGTTTGCCCGCAGCAATTACCGAAACTGAATATTTTCGCGCATCGGCAGCTCTTACCCAGTCGGATTATGCGTGATATTCCGAGTCTATGAGTTGCAAGGCCTCCATTGCCGGGTGTTGCCGGTCTTTCAATCCGCGAGTGGAGATTCGCAGGTTTTTCTTGAAGTGCGAGGCGGTTTGCTTTGTGGTTGTCCGCAGTCAAAATTGAAAACGTGTATCATAGGCGGTGTTACACGAAACGAGATGCGACACTCATGCCCAACAACGACGATCCCAAGAACAACGATCCCAACAAGAACGATCCCGATCAGACCATCCCGGATATCAACCGCCAGAATCGCAGCGGCAACAGCGACGAGCAGTTTTCGGTCGACGACTCAAGCGTCGGCGCGAGAATCGGTCGTTATACGCTGCTGGATAAGCTTGGTCAGGGAGCATTCGGCGTCGTCTACCGTTCCATTGATGATGTACTCAAGCGGCAGGTAGCGATCAAGATCCTGACGCGATTCTCGAGTTCGCGTCAGGCCGACAATTGGATCGAGGAAGCTCAGGTTTTGGCAAGCTTGGATCATCAAGCGATCGTGCCCGTCTATGATGTGGGCAAGTCCGATAAAGGCCAGCCCTTCATCGTATCTAAGTTGATTGACGGCGGAAATCTAGCTAAGCGATCGGCCGACGTTGACTGGAGCATGGAAGATTCGATTCGAGTCGTCACGCAGTTGGCAGAAGCCCTGGACTATTTACATCGCAAAGGCATCATGCACCGCGATGTGAAGCCGACGAACATTCTTACGACGAAGACTCGAGATGCCGTTCTGGTAGATTTCGGTTTGGCGTTGCCTGAATCTGGAATTGGCAAGGGCTCGCGATTTGTTGGAACGCCGGCTTACATGAGTCCTGAACAGGCTCGTTATGAAGGGCACCGAGTCGATGGACGAAGCGATATCTACAGCTTGGGAGTCGTATTCTACGAGTTGCTAACGGGACACAGGCCGTTCACGGCTGAAGATCAAGAGGAACTGTTGGAATGCATCCGCTCGGTAGAGGTAAGGCCGCTGAGACAGTTGAACTCAACGGTGCCCAAGGAGCTGGAACGGATCTGCATGAAGGCTCTGTCGAAGAGAGCTTCCGAACGCTACTCGACAGCAGCAGATTTAGTCGAAGATTTGAAGCATTGGCATAGTGCCGTAACGGGAAGTACGGAAGCTAGTACCATAGTTCGGCCAACGATTGCCACCCTTCCTCATAACGGAAGTACGATTGCCGGTGAAGCCTCAACGAAGTCTATCAAGTCGATTGACATTGATACCGTTGGTGTCGTACCACACGGCCTGCGCCCCTTTGAAAAGGGAGATGCCGACTTTTTCAAGCACTTAGTTCCAGGCGCCAAAGATCGTTATGGAATTCCCGATAGCATCAACTTTTGGGTCAATCGAATCGAAAGTCACTCCAGTGAGACGACGTTCCGAATCGGGGTGTTGATGGGCCCAAGCGGCAGCGGCAAGTCGTCGTTGATGCGGGCCGGCGTGCTGCCCATGGTGGCTTCAACTGCTACAGCGATCTACGTCGAAGCTCGCCCGAACGATTTAGAAGCCGACCTCTTAAAATCCATTCGTCAAAAGTATCCGCAGTACGCTGGCGAATCTGACCTGCGCGAACTGCTGATTCGAATCCGTTCCAATTCTACCGTTCAACGTCCCAAGTTAGTTTTGGTGATTGACCAGTTTGAGCAGTGGCTCAACTACCATCGCGACACGGAAAGCTCGACGTTTCACGATGCCCTGCGACAATGCGATGGCGTGAGCGTTCAAGCGATTCTACTTTGTCGCGATGATTTTATGCTGGGGCTTTCGTCGTTCATGGATCAGTTGGATGAGTCGCTTAAGCAGCACCAGAACTTTGCTGCGGTGGAGACGTTTGGGGTCGTACACGGGCGGAAGGTCTTGGCCGCATTCGGTCGCGCTTTCAGTGCGGTAGCTTTGCCGGCAACTGCGCAACAGGAACAGTTCATCCGCGAAGCTATTGGAAATCTGGACGAGACAGGTCGACTGCAACCGGTTCACATCGCCTTGTTTTCCGAAATGGTAAAGAACAAGCCATGGACGCCTAGCACTCTACGGGAGCTCGGTGGCATTCAAGGCCTTGAAGTTTCGTTTCTCGAAGAACGACTTGCTGGGGCAAGCGCACATCCGTTGCTTCGAGCTCACCTGCCAGTCGTCGAGCGGATACTCAAAGAGCTTCTGCCCATCGATGGCACAGTAATCAAGCCGCCCGCGTGTGCCAAAAGCGTCTTGTTGGAGCGATTGGAAGGTGTCGCATCAGAAGATCTGCTGAGTAAACTGCTCCAGTTGATCGACACAGAAGTCCGCTTGATAACACCGACAAGCAATGTGAACTCAAGCGTTAGCGGATCGGTCTCGCAGTCAGGCTCTGCCGACCCTACCTATCAATTGACGCATGATCATCTAGTACTAACGATTCGCCGGTGGTTGGATTCGCGCAGCATGAGCACGCGGGCTGGTCGCGCTGCAGAACAGCTTCGCGATATCTCCTCGACGTGGAACGCTAAGCCCAATCCCAAGCGTCTCCCGACAATCGTGGAATGGTCGACAATACGTTGGCTTGTGCCTAAGTCGGCTTGGACGAGCGCTGAAATGCGAATGATGCGGACGGCCCGCAATCGATTCGCCGTCTTCATTGCAATTGGCATAGCGGCAATGACATTAGCCTGGGGATCAATCTTCTACTGGAGCAATAGCCGTCACGCGGAAGAGCTTGCGACACGACTACTGGTAGCAGGAAACGATGAACTTGTTCCGCTGCTTAAGGAGATCAAGCCGGTGGCTAGCTGGGTCATCCCCAAGCTCAAGTCGCAAGCCTCGGCTTTGGTAGAAGATCGAGATTCTGAAAGAGTTCTGTTCCGAATTTCGCTTGTAGAACTTGGCTATCAGGCCGAAGCGACAGCGCATGTGCTGGATCATTTAGCAGATCTTGACGAGCGCAGTCAGATACAACTGATTCGCTACATTGCTCGCGACCCAGCCATCGATCAAAAGCTTCTTATCGACAAGCTACACGATTACTTGGATAGCCATTCCGCTACAGCGATTTCTCTAGCAGCCATTCTCAGCCAAAGATCCCCAGATGATCCAACGTGGGGTGAAATAGCCGAACCGCTGTGTAAACGTTTACTCTATCGAGTGAGCAACGATATCACGTTGTGGGCAAGGGTTTTTGAGCCCGTTTCAAAGCAACTTTCCAGCCAGTTGCTAACTATCATGCAAGCGGAAAGCCAGTCGCCGGAGAATCTAGATCGCGAACTCGTCGCCCGCAATTTTGCCTCGTTGATGGCGACATTGTCTCAAAACGATGCGACCAACCTAGCACGAGCCGCCTTGTGGTCTAAGGCAGACTCGCTTCCATTTTTGGTTGACGCAAGTCAAACGCCACAGGAATTGTCTGTTGAACTTCGAACGCTGCTTGGACGAACTCACCTGCATGATCGAGCCGAGGAGTGGATCGACAATGTAGAACTCAAACGACTGGAAGAGAAATACTCTGGCAAGCTGTTTCGTACTGGTGGATCTTTGGAGAAGCTGCCGCTAGGCGAAGTTTCGAAGTGTATCCAAACTCTTGAAAAACATGGTCTTGCGCCGTTAGCGATTCGTCCCTATGCGATCGATGGCGAGATGTTTGTTTCGCTGACTTGCAATCAAGGGCCATCAGGTGCGATCTTCTTGCACGGTCTCAGTCAGGCTGAATTGCAAAGTACTTTTACCGAAAAGCAGAACCAAGGTTTAGTCTTATCAGATTTTGCCAGTTACCACGATCTTGTTGCACCTAGTTCCGATTCCGTCGAAACGCGCCTCTCGAGTTCGAGTGAAAGTAATGCGGCCGATACGGGTACAGATGATTCAGTTCCCGAAACAAGCTCAAAGGCGGCTACGAACGAAAGTACTAAAGCGGATTTAAAGTGGCTAGCCGTTTGGCGAACTGGTCAATCGTCCGAAAAGAAGCAGGTACTAATACTGGGAGTTTCGCATTCGAAATATGGAAACACCCGACAACAGTTGATGCAATCCGGTTACGTGCAAACCCGTTATCAGCTTCGCGTGCAACCGGATCAACCTCCAAAGCTGGATAGTCTTTGGGATGTAATGGCGTACCAAGAGCAGACGCACTGGTCGCGGATGGAGTGCGCTGCTGGAGACCTCTATCCAGCATTCTTTCAGACTGACCTGAGATCAGCGTTGACTTATCAAGACAGAGATCGTTCAACGCTTTGGTTCGAGTACACAGACTATTTGAATCGTTCCAACGTAATAGCAAAGAATGTTCATGGAGCTGGACGACTCGGACGTATCGGTCGACTGGATGAAGCGATCAAAATGCTCGATTCGATTAAAGAAAGCGACTGGCCCAAAAGCGAAAGTGAACGCGCCGAAATGACGCGCTCCTTCTATCGAAATAAAGGACGGATACTCGCTTTGCTGAATCGAACGGAAGAGCTGCAATCACTGATTGAAAAGATTGATCAGGAGAACTCGCTGCCTGCAAGAGATGTTCGATTCCTTAAATTGAACCTCAGTCTACTCAAGAAAGACGAAGCTGATGTATTGGCTCAGCTAAAGCTACTGGACCCTGAGACGACTACATCGAGTTATGATCGGGAACTCTATCGAAGATCGATGGCGGCGGTTGCTAAGCAAGACTGGATGCCCGAGAAGGCAGCCGAAGCGTTTAACTTGCTGGTTAAGTATTCGGAGCAATGGTTTAAGGAGAATCCCACGCTTATCGATTACCTGCTGGACTCTGATTACGATGCATTTCGAGGCAATTCAAAGTGGGAGCAGTTACTGACCAAGCTTAAGCTCACTCGACGCATATCTGCTGTTTTGCACATGAGCGATGAATACCAATCGCAGGTAGTTTTGGCGCTCCCACATTCCGCTCATCAACAACGCGCCACAGCGCTCTACAATGCGGGATACCTTCCTTCGGTTTGGCTGGTCGAGCCCGTTGGTAAGGATCGGTTCATTTCCAGCGTGTGGGTTCGAAAGGTACGAACGTTAGCGCAAGAGTCGGCGCGAGCCGACCAGATCGCCGCATTAGTACTTGCGATTGGCAAGTTGGGTGAATCGGATGTAATCCTGGATGGGCTGAGCGAGAAATGGGGTAGAGCCGTCACAACAGCGCTTGTTGGTAGTTGTTATCGCATCATCCCTTCGTCCAATCTAGTTGCCTTGCTGCGTACTGCATCGACAACAGGAACGCAATCGGCACTATTGTCCGCTTTGGCCAACTATCCGTTGCAGAGCTTTTCAGAAAGTGACTTGAAGTACTTGACCTTAAGACTGAACGAGTGGTCCACTCAAGCCAAAGATGTAGGGCTGCTCAACATGGCAAGATTTGTTTCTAAGAAGTTTGAGCTATCGCTGAAAGCCTTGCCAACTGAGCAACCCGTTCTTGACGGTCAAAACTGGTTCACCAATTCCATCGGTCAGCAGTTTACGGTTGTTAGGCCGCCTGAGTTATGTTTGGTGGGTGAGATGGATGAGCGGCGAATACATGTGAAGATCGGTCGCGACTACGCGATTGGAACGACCGAAGTTACCGGAGATCAGTTCAGCGAGTTTCTTCAAGATCAGCGATACCAAGCATGGAAGAGTGTCAATCCTCGACTTCGCGGTGGAGCGAGGGTTATCTCGGGCGACTTTCCTCAAACTGCTATTTCTTGGATTGTCGGAATTCAATTCTGCCAGTGGCTCAACGAAAAAGAGCAGATTCCCGAAGACCAATGGTGTTACTCCAACGTTTGGGAGGAGAACGGTGATTTGCCCGTAGCTAACCCCAACTATTTGGACCGCACCGGTTATCGGTTGCCTACGCGCAACGAGTGGCAATGGGCTGCTTCAGCAGCAAATACAGATGAGGCGTGGTACTTCGGAAGCAATTCGAAGTTATCTTCGATGTTTGAATGGACCTCGGAGAATGCGGCCCGAACTCCGCATCCCGTCGCCAGTTTGCGTCCAAATGGACTTGGCTTATACGATGTTAGCGGCAATCTATCTGAGTGGGTCGACGACTTCGATCAAACGCCTTCACGTCTCGCCTACACTCCTTATCTGATCGATGAAGGCAATCAGAAGCTAAGCCTCAACGAGAAACAGTACGTCTTGCTTTACGGCGGTCAGTACAAATTGAGTATTGAGTCGAGGCCGACTGAAGAACACAGCCTGCATGAGCCAACCTATACTGCACTTTCGTGTGGAATTCGGTTGGCCAGAACCATTAAGGCCAAGTGATCCGCCCCTTCGATGCCTGATTACCCGCGTTAGTCAAACACTAACGCGGGTTAGACTCAGTAGACCAAGCTAGTTTGGACAGGCTGGAATCGGTGCCACGTAATTTGTAGGCGCATTGGCAATCGTTGGACTCTTCACGATCTCTTCTTCTTCACCAACGTCATCGATGAACGGTTCGTCGCATGGATTTCCAGCGGATGGCGTAACTGTAGTTCCACCATTCTTAGTTGTGAGTGTCACCGACACTTTCGATGCAGCTCTTCCCTTCTTGCCGCGGAAAAAGTTGAGATAGCCGATATCGTACTCCGTTACCGTTCCACCTGATGTGACGGACAGAACCATCTTGTATAAGCCGGTGTACTTCGTGCTTGGCTCGGCGACCAAGGTAACTGGAATCACTGCGGATGAAATAAGGGTCTCGGCGCCTTTCTTGATGGTAGTTGGCGTCGACGCATAGGATTCTCCATCCCATGAGTACTGGCGAAACTTGGCCTTGAGCTGACTATTTTCTGTGTACACGTGCACTGCAACCGCTCGTTCTGCATTGCGACTGATCCAGCAGTTGATGTAGTTGTCGGGATCTGCTGCAGGATTGCTGGAAATCGAGCCGCAGTCAGGATCGATAGAGGGAAGCGGGGTGGTGCCGCCACCCGGCCCTACTTGGGCTCCAGCAAAACTAGAAATGGTCGAAAGAGTCAAGAGAAGTGCCAACAGCAACGGGGCTCGATTCATGGTGATACTCCAAGGAGAAATGTAATTGTGGACAACCGCCACCATTATGGAAACGCTAGCCTAGGATTCAATAACGAAACGGAACTTTTTAACTACTTTGCTGGTGATCGATCCCCGCATAGTAGGCGCAAAACCAACCTCGCTGCTCGAAATCGCTCTTTAGCATCTTGGAACTAGACAGGCACGGGCAAATCCTCGTGCGAACCAAACGAAAACGCCCGCACAGACAAACTGTGCGGGCGCTGGATGAAAAAGCGGACTTTCGAGCAGCCCAGAACTTAAACGAGCAAAACAACTAGTCGTCGCCGAAGTTACCTCTTCCGTTGGATTTGTTCTGGAATCGATCTTCTTTGGCTTGCTTCTCCAACAACAGACTAAGCTCGTAAAGTTCATCTGCAACAGCGTCCTCAGGAAGCTCGGGGTCGCGAACAATTGTGATTGGCACCGTCTTGATCGTCTTTCCATCGACAATCAGTTGAACTCGGTAGGTTCCATTGGGCACTGGGCGTTGTCCGCGGAAGCCTTGGAAGCCCTGAGGCGGGCGACCACCAGCCGCGGGGGCTGTACCTTCACCGCGCGGCTCGGGAGTAGCTTCCGCATCGCGCTCCTCTTGTTGCTGAGGTTCAGCAGCAGGAGTTGGATTAGCCGCCTCAGCAGAGCCTTCTGGCCGAGTGGCTCCTTCTTGCGCGGGCGATTGGCCGGAAGATTGTTCACCGCGTCGCCGACCACCAGCCCCGCCACCTTGTCCGCCAGCCCCGCCAGGTCCACTCTGTCCTCCAGCTGTTGGTGCGGCTCGATCATCGTTGAAACGGCCGCCGCCAGTTCGATCACCACCTGGGCGATCACCACCACCGCCAAAGCCAGCTCCGCCTCCAGCACCTACGCCACCAGCACCTCCGCTTCCAGCTCCTCTACCGCCTTGACCAAATCCGCCGCGGCCAAGATTGGTGCGTTGGTTCGAAGTTAGGTCCCAGTTGATCTGATGCATACCAGGTTCGGCTTTGCCAGTT
>CAYWNG010000106.1:0-13961 GCA_964458685.1 uncultured Pirellulaceae bacterium | reverse complement strand
ATCGTCCCCGCGTTAGACTGTTGACGAAAGGTACCGCGATGAGTCGCACTGTGTGGTTGATCGAGGGCTCGCGAACACCATTCCTTCGAGCGGGTACGGACTTTGCCGACCTGATGAGCTACCAATTAGCTGCGCACGCGATCAAAGGTACTGTGGATCGCGCAGGAGTTACGGCTGATCAAGTAGACCAAGTGGTTCTAGGTACCGTCATTCACAATGTTAAGACTCCGAATGTCGCGCGCGAAGCCGCTCTCACGGCTGGACTTCGACAACAGACGCCTTGCCATACGGTGTCTCAGGCTTGCATCTCAGCCAATCAAGCCATCTGTCGAGCCGCAGATCTGATTCGGCTAGGACAAGCAGACTTGGTGGTTGCTGGTGGAGTTGATTGTGCGAGCGATACGCCGATTCTCTTTCGTCGACCGATGCGAAAGAAGTTGATGGGGGCACAGAAGCTTCGCTCCATGTGGGACTATATTAAATTCGCCTTTACGTTGCGTCCACGAGATTTTGTTCCCGAGCAACCCCAGGTCGCTGAATTCTTGACCAATCGCTCGATGGGAGCTGACTGTGAGATGTTGGCCGCAAAGTTCGGCATCACACGTGAGGCTCAGGATGAGTTCGCTCTGCGATCTCACACGCTCGCTCAACAAGCCACCGAAGCTGGTACGCTCGCGCGCGAGATCACTGCCGTTGAATTACCGCCCAAGTTCGAATCGATCCAACGCGACAACGGGATTCGTGTATCGCCGATCGAAAAACTTGCACAGCTTAAGCCTGCCTTCGTTAAGCCGCACGGGACGATCACCGCGGCTAACGCTTCCTTTCTCACCGATGGTGCTGCGGCAGTCATTCTTGCCTCCGAAGACCGTGCAACAGATCTTCGGCTCAAGCCTAAAGCAATTCTGCAAGACTATGTTTTCACCGGCCAGGACTTGAAAGAAGAATTGCTTTTGGGGCCAACCTATGCGATTGCTAAACTGCTCGAACGCAACAATCTCTCTTTGCAACAGATCGATGTAATCGAGATGCACGAAGCCTTTGCGGGACAAGTCTTGGCAAACTTGGCGGCTTTGGACTCGCAGGAGTTCGCCGACCAATATTTGTCGGGCCGTCGGGTAGGAAAGATTGAGATGAGCAAATTGAATCTGTGGGGCGGGTCGCTCAGTATCGGACATCCGTTTGGTGCGACAGGCGCTAGACTGCTCAACACGGCCGCCAATCGATTGCATGCAGTAAATGGCAAGCTGGCCATCGTCGCTGCGTGTGCGGCAGGCGCTCACGGTCACGCTGCACTATTGCGCACGATTTAAGGTGAACTCATGAAGAACAGCTATTTCGAAACTGAAGTTCGCAACGGTGTATGCATCGTGTGGATCGATCAGCAGGAAAGCAAGGTCAACAAGATCGGTCCTGAAATGATCGCGATGTTCGAACCATTGCTCGACTACATCGACAATGAATCCTCCATTCAAGCAGTCGTGCTCATTAGCCGGAAAAAGGACTTCATTGCTGGCGCTGATATCGAGGCCTTTGATAACGTCAAGCAGCCCGGCGACTGGGCTCCAATCGCCTCGAAAGGTCATGCGATTCTCTTTCGAATTGAAAACAGTCGCAAGCCGATTGTGGCAGCGATTCATGGAGCTTGCATGGGTGCCGGGACAGAGATTGCTCTTGCCTGTACAGCTCGTGTTGCCGCCGATGAAGGTACCATCATGGCCTTGCCGGAGGTGAAGCTAGGTTTGCTTCCCGGCGGGGGCGGAACACAGCGTTTGACGAAACTGGTTGGCATCCAAAAGTCGTTGGACGTGATGCTAAATGCCAAGAATATCTATGCCTATCCAGCGAAGAAGATGGGGCTAGTCGATCGACTTGCGACGCGGCCCGCATTGCTGGACGCGGCGATTTGTTTCGCTAAAGAACTGATCAACAGCAAGCTAAAGCGTAAGGATTTGCGACCTTGGTCAGCTCGAATCATCGAAGGCATGTCACGTACACGTCGGATTATCTTCAATAAAGCGAAGCAGATCGTCGACAAGCAGACCAAGGGCAACTACCCAGCTCCTTACGACATCATCGAGTGCGTCCGCGCCGGTGCCATCGGCGGCTCGAAAGCTGGATACGCAGAAGAGATCAGCCGATTCGAGAAGTTGATTCTCTCGCCCGAGAGTCGCCAACTGCGCAATGTCTTTTTTGCGATGACCGACAAAAAGAAGAATCCGCAAAAGGAGTTGGCGCGTCCCGTCCAACGAATTGGAGTTGTCGGGGCAGGCTTCATGGGAGCCGGTATCGCTGAAGTGACGATTGCCAAGGATGTCGATGTTGTGCTGAAGGATCTCAAGCAGGAGACGATTACCCGCGCGAAGCAAACGATTTGGGAGTCGCTGAAGTCCAAGCTCGATCGCAAGGCAATCACATCCTGGGACGCGGACCGACAGCTCAGCCGATTGATTGGCCAGTTTGACTACGCACACTTTGATCGAGTTCAGTTGGTGATTGAAGCGGTCTTTGAAGAGATTGGGCTTAAGCAGCGAGTGCTCGCGGAGTGCGAGCAGCATTTGAGCGACTCGGCAATTTACGCTTCCAACACTTCAGCTCTACCCATCTCGGAGATCGCTAAAACGGCCAGGCACCCCGAGCAAGTTATCGGCATGCATTACTTTAGTCCTGTTCCCAAGATGCCACTGCTGGAGATCGTGACAACGGACAAGACCGCAGATTGGGTTACGGCAACTTGTTATGAATTCGGTTTGATGCAGGGCAAGACTGTCATCGTCGTTAAAGATGGTCCAGGCTTTTATACGACTCGCATTCTTGCTCCGATGATGGCCGAAGCGTTGAACCTAATCGACGACGGCGCGGAGATTCAGCAAGTCGATCAAGTGCTGACTAAGTTTGGCTTTCCCGTTGGCCCGTTCACGTTGATGGATGAAGTTGGACTGGATGTTGGTGCGCATATTATGACAGGGCATTTGATGGAGCATTTCATGAAGACTCGCGAAGGCATGCGAGCTTCGCCTGGACTACTGCAGATGTTCAAAGCTGGGTACAGTGGGCGCAAGAATCGCAAAGGCTTTTATCAATATGACTTGGCCGGTAAGAAGGTCAAAGGTCGAGTCAACTGGGAAGCCTACGCTTACTTTGGCGGTGAAGATCGCAAGAGATTTGAAGACACGGAAATCGCCGATCGCGTGTCCTGGAGCTTCATTTGCGAAGCTGTTCGATGCTTAGAGGAGCAAATCATCGCTTGCCCACTGGATGGAGACGTTGGCGCTGTGTTCGGTCTCGGCTTTCCGCCATTTTTAGGTGGTCCCTTCCGTTATCTGGACAGCCTTGGCTTGCAGCATAGTGTCGACCAGCTTAGGTCGTTGGCTGATCGACATGGCCCACGCTTCTTGCCGCCTCAATTGTTGATCGACATGGCCAATCGTAACGCTCGTTTCTACTAAGGCTCGATCGAGAGCTGGGTACCCAATTCGCGAGAGAACAAGCGGCTGGGCTGCTTGAACATCGTTTAACGGCAAGCCGCAGGCGACTGCGCTTCTTCGACTGAATAACCTCAACTAACTGACCTCAACTGAGCGAACCCGTAAGCAACAATGGCGAGGCTGGGAGCTAGTCGCACAGCCATCCGACGTTTCTCAAGGCAAAAGAATGAGGGCAAGAGAATGTTGAGCAATCTATTCTTCTGCCCTCATTCTCCTGCCTTTTCAACTCTTGATCGCAAACCGTAGCGCCGTTGAGCTCTCGATTGTCTCTAGATCTGCGATTCAGCGCCGGGAAGATCAAAAAGCGGCGTGCTAAAGTATCGCTCGGCGCGATCGCAAAGCAGCGTGACAACATTCGCTCCTGGGGGCAGTTCCATGGCAACCCGCAAAGCTGCGGCAACATTCGCGCCTGACGATGTGCCTACCAATAAGCCAAACTCGCGGTGAAGTCGACGAGTCATCAGAGTCGCGTCGAGTCCACTGACCGAGATACGACGATCTAGTGGAGCGTCTTCCAATAGCTTGGGAACGAATCCGTCGGCAACGCCTTCGATCACATGACAACAAGGGCATTCGCCTGCCATAAATTCCGTCGACGATGGCTGCATGGCACAAATCAACGCTTGAGGCCACTTCTTCTTGATGGCTTTTCCGCAGCCAGCCAATGTGCCTCCGGTTCCAAAGCCGCTCACAAACGCAGCGATGGGACCGTCGACTTGGCTGAGTATCTCAAGGCCAGTTCCAAATTCGTGATCTTCGACATTCAACGGGTTCTCAAACTGCCTCGGAAGAAAGTACCGCGGATTCTCTTGAGCCATCCTGTTGGAGATTTCGATGCCGGTTTGATAACGGCCTTCGCTATCGAAGAGAATTAATTCAGCGCCTAGTTGGCGAATTAACTTTCGTCGTTCTTCGCTAGCGCTTCGCGACATCAGGATGGTCACTTGGTATCCGAGCACTCGACCAACCATGGCCATCGCGATACCGGTGTTGCCGCTACTACATTCCAAGATGATGGAATCGGGACAGAGCAAGCCGTTTTGGTGGGCGTGGAGCAGAACGTGCTTGGCAAGTCGATCTTTGACACTGCCAGTCGGATTACGAAACTCGCACTTGGCGAGTAGCTTTACGCCCTCTGCCGAAAAAGAAAGCTCGATCATTGGCGTATCGCCAATGACCGAAAGCACGGCAGGAATTGTTTGCAATTGGGAAGTAGTCATAGGCCAGATCTATCTCTAAGAAGAAGACTTCAGCAGAGCTAGCAGATTCCGAATTCAACGAAACGGTAACGCTAGCCCTGATAGAAGCTATCTTAGTGATCAGCCGTGAAGACTACCAGCGGTCGCGTCGTGGGCGATTTCCGCCGTCGCGTCCGCCACCACCACCACCGCCGCCACCACCACCTCCGCCGTAACTGCGTGGTCGTTCTTCGCGAGGCTTAGCTTCGTTTACTTGAAGGCTTCGACCATCGTTGTCTTTTCCGTCCAACGCTGCGATTGCTGCATTGGCTTCTTGCTGATTGGACATCTCAACGAATCCGAAACCCTTGCTTCGGCCAGTGTCGCGATCGACAATGACTTGAGCACTGACTACATTTCCGTAGGCTGCAAAAATCTCTTCGAGTTGCGCTGAGCCCACGCTGTAGCTCAAGTTTCCACAATAAATCTTCATACTACTCTTCTCTACTCTAAAAAGTTCTTCGTTCATTCTCGATCAATAAGACGAAGAACCAAAAGGTCTCATTGAAAGTTTACTGAAAGGCCCCGAAAGGGACTTCTCAGGTTTTGTTTTCTTCAATCCAAGCTTCGCTGTCAGCGAGGTGGCTTGTTTCATGCGTAGTCTCAGGAACACTGGACTTGCGCTGGACTCGTTTTTCTCGTTTTCGTGTGGCCTTCTCTCGCTTTTCGACTTCGCGCTGACGTTTGGCCATCGTATTTCTGTCTTTGGCCATCAAGGCACCTCATGTGTCTTGCCCTTGGGCAGAAAATCGTAAGGAACATTAGAATTTCGAGCATGCTCGGGTGGGAGAGTTACATCTACTCCACATATCGCTCTACAGACTCAAACATCAATCTGCAAATTGAATCAGTGCAACGCTGCGGACCGAAATAAACCGTTTTGAAACCTTGGTCCGAAAAATTCTGTCAGGTAATTGTCGCAGCTAATGAGTACTTGGAGCAGGAAGAAAGAATTCAGAGTTCTTTGTTCAACTAGAAGGTCTCAGAGGTCACGTGTTTGAAGTATACCACATTGCTAGGCCTGGGACCAGTCGAATTTCGACTGATTCGAAGCGTTTAGGATTTTACTTGTTGGCCGGACAGAAAAGGGACCAGTTGATCCCGATCCGTATCCCATAGTTTTAGGCGCAAGCAGCTAATGATTTCGCTGATCTTTAGCGATGTTCGACCTGGATTCTGCAGTCCCTTTAACCCGGCCATCGCTTCAGGCAAACGGTAAAAAGGAATCTTGGCATTCAAGTGATGGATGTGATGATATCCAATGTTTCCAGTGAACCATCGCATGATTGTGCCCAACTCCAAGTAGCTAGACGAACACAATGCTGCGTCGGTGTAGCTCCACTCAGCATTGGTTCGAATCTTGGCTGCAGGGAAGTTGTGTTGAATGTAGAACAGATAAGATCCAAGCATCATCGCTAGTGCAGTTGGAACCAGAAAAACAAAGGCTGTCGTAGCCCATCCGAAAAAGACAACGCTTGCCGTGATCAAGCTGAAATGCAACAGCAACGTGACGAAAACACCAGTGTTTCGCTTGAAATCACAGAACAACGGGAATAGACACATCCCGAACAAAAAGACTGTAAAGTAGCCAAATAGTATCGTTAGCGGACTTCGCGATACTCGATACTCGATTCGCTGAAGCAATGTGGCGGCTTGGTATCCACTGGTCGTCATAATCGGAAAAGATCCGATACTTGCGCCCAACATCTTCGAATTGTTTTTGTGATGGTGGTCATGGGATCGCTTCCAAATTGTTGGAGCAGTCAGCATGAGATGACCGTAAAGCGTCAGAATTGCTCCTGCCGCGCGCGAGCCTTTAAAGATCGCTTGATGCAAGTAATCGTGGTACAGAATGAACATTCTTACCAATGTAAGACCGATCATCAGACTGCTAAGCGAACGGAGCCAGATTGCTGAAGAAAGTCCTGCAATTGCAACCAATGCGGCCAGCAGAAGCAGTGTCGAAATCAAGTGCAACCAACTTTTCCATCGGTATTCTTCAGCGTATTTTCGACTGGCGATAAGTAGCTGTCGATCATCTTGCGTTGGGATAGCCGCCAAAAGCGATTCGGATTCAACTTTAAGTAGTGTAGGGGAGCTCATGAGCCAAGGCGCTTATTGGAGAGTCTCTCGGCTCGATTGTCATTCTTTTGCAAATGCTTCTCCGATCCTAGATTGTTTGTTGAACGAAGATACCCACGATGGACTCTAGCCGTCAATCGCATTCAGGCTGTTCAAGGGTCAGCCAGGCAAAGATTCGATGTTTCTTGCTCAAATAAAACCACCCAACAGGATTGAGGCTAACCCTTGAACTAGCCTAAGTACTCTCAATCTTGCTTCGACACAGAGCCCGAATGTTCATCCAAACGCGAAGATAGCTTGGCTGTTACTCAAGCTCCGAGTCACCCAATAGAACATGTCGGTGATCGATCAGATGCCAGAAGTGGGTTGTTTTTGACACGGCAGCATTCACCTCAACGGCAATCCGCATCAGCGTAGTGCCTTAATGCCAAGTAAACAACCCGGGGCAAACTTCTGGCATCTTGAACTCGACGCCTTGTTCATTGCTCATCTCGAAGGTCGAAGGTCGAAGGTCGAAAAGCTGGTTTGTGCCGGACTGCGCATCCTTTTTGTGCGAACAGCCTTTTCTTTAGTCATTCAGACTAAAACAACGCAACGATTCCAGGTTCCTGCTCAGGCTCCGATCCACTGCCAATGGTTGGATCAAGATCGCCTAAGCGAGTGTCGTCTACTTGGCCTTGCACAATCAGACTGCGTAGCTTGTGTGCCTCGTGAAGAGTGCGCATTAAGTCTTGTGCGAGAGGGTCTTGGAACTGCAGTTCGGACAGTGCGTGCTGCGAAGCCGCCATCAAACTGCCGTTGCTTTCAGTCATATGAGTGAGCGTCGATGTGAGCGACTCGGTCAACTGCTGAGTCTTATCTTGAACCCGAAGCATTTGCTGCGATAGTGCAACAGCAAACTGGTCGATCTGACCTTTCATGACGATCGAATCGTCGTAGTAGGTTGTCATGCGATCTGAAAGCATGTCCAGCGATTGCTTGATAGCCAGGTTTGCTGATTTGATCGCATGTGAAAATCGAACCATCTCTTCTGCAAGTACGGCAAAGGGACTGCCGTCGTTGCCCAGCCGAACTGCTTCGCAGCGAATATTGAAGGAAAGCAATTCACTGCTAAAAACCAATTGGTCGACCTTGGCAACTCGCTCTCTCATCGCGAAACACGCATCGCGCACGTTCGTAGCAGCCTGAGACTGTGTGTCAAAAAAGTTCTGAGCTCGCGAAACGAATTGCTCGACGCTCTTCTCCTGCTGCTCGATGACTTCAGCAAGCGGCTGGTCGCTCTTTGAATGGCATCTTGAACCTCCAATCAGCGACTGGAGAGTCTGGCTGGCCATCATGTTGTCTTTAGAGGCAATCTGAAATAGCTGTGAAACATGCGTTCCAATCGATAGAGCTGCTTGTTCGGTAACCTCTCGAGCCGCTTTTAATGAGTGATCAATGCGATTGATGAAGGTGCTACCCAATTCTCCAACAACTTCTCTTTTGGCTTGAAGCTGATCGATGAGTGACATCGCATCGTTGTACTGTTGTTGCAATTGATTGTGCTCATCCAGAATTGCTTGATGAATCGCCGCGTCTCGTGTCGCCTGAAAAGAGCCCTCACGCATTTCCTGCAACGCCAATTTCGCGTTATCCAATTGCTTACTTCGTAGCGTCAGTGCAGACCATGCCAAGCGAATACGTCGCCACAAACATGTCGGCGCAAGCTGCAGAAGAAATCGCAGCAAGAGTCGCTGCGATTTCGGTTCTGAAGTCTGAACAGAAAAGAATGTGGACAAATTGTGTTCCCTTCAAGGACTGCCGTACTGACGAATTGTCATGCTGTCGAATTGCCGAGCTTAAACAGGAACTGAAGTCAGCTTTCTGACTGCAGCGACCAGCATTTCGGCTTTGAAAGGCTTGACGATCCAACCAGATGCACCAGCTTGCTTGGCTTTGGCAATCAGCTCTTTAGATCCTTCCGTGGTCAACATAACTACAGGAATTGAACTAAGGCTGGGATCTTGTTTGATCAAGGTTACCATCTCAATGCCATTCATCATGGGCATATTGACATCGGATATCACACAATCAATTCCGCCCTTCTTGGCTAGATTCAGTCCTTGCGAGCCATCGGACGCCTCGACGACCTGAAAGCCAGCCTGTGTTAGAGCAGTGGCAACTTGCTGGCGAACGGTGGCAGAATCATCTACTACAAGTACGGTAACATTCATGAGTGTATTTCCTTTCGAAATCAGTTCTTCTTTTGATGGTCAACTGGGCTAATTATTGTGTGGATTCTGAAGCCTAACGGTCTAAAACAATTCCATACTGCCTTCGGCCGACGACATTGAATCATCGACAAACTCCAACTCCAAGCTTTCTGATAGATCAAGAATCAGTTGAGCAGCCAAGACGTGCTCGCCGAATCTTGCAATCAACAAATGCGACTGTGTCTCATATGGCTCGACCAATAGCCAAGCGCCGGTCACTGTAGTTGGAGTAGTTAGGTTGGGTGATCGACCGTAAGCGGTCAACTTATTCTTGAGTCGCCCGGCAAGCTGGTTCGACAACTCGCCCAACCAATCACGTGCGTTCACGTCCTCCTGCATGGCGAGCTTGGTAGATGCCAAGCTGGTCGTTGTTAGACTTAGCGATGCAGCAATTTGTGGATCGGCTAACCCGATGATCGCGGTCATATCACCACGGACCCCAGATTCGATCGATTCCTCAATCGAAGGTGGAACGTCCGAATAGGTTTCAATGAGCTCAAGCAGTGCTTGGCGAAACTCTTGATTGACGATATCAATAGGACTCGTTTGCATCGTAGTATTTCCTTGGAAATTGCTCATCGGCATGAATTAGGAATTGCCTTGTAAGCAAAGAGATCTGGATTTGTGTTCAGGAGTAAACCGGTTGATCCACTCCAAAGTTGGACAAGAGATCGTGTAGTCGCGGAGCCATCAGTCGAGTATCGAAAATGAACGTGAACTCCGTTGCAACGTTTGTCGTTGATTTGACTTGAATCGTTCCGTGCATAGATTCGCAGATCGATTTCACCGCAGACATCCCAATTCCACGGCCGCTTACGTCGGTGGCTTGGTCCGCAGTGGTTAAACCGTCTACAAATAGAGCTCGAACTAAGTCAGACTCTGACTCTGAGGGTAAGCCGATGCGCTGAGCTGCCAGACGTAGGCGATCCCAGTTGAGCCCCCTTCCGTCATCGGTTACTGAAATGATGAAGCGAGCTTCGTCAATTTCTGTGCGTAGTGTGAGGGTGCCAGCTTCGCTTTTTCCTGCTAATTGACGTTCTTCCGCTGACTCTAAGCCATGATCAACTGCGTTGCGCACAACGTGTACAATCACGGACCAGAACTTAGCCCAATGCTCGGCGTCGGTTCGTAGACCACTGTCTTGTATCTGGACGTTGATATGGCCTTTACCCAAACGCAATGCTAACCGCTTAGCCTGTTCGGCGATGCGAGTCAGGCGTAGTCTGGTAGGCTCCAATCGCCAACTGGCTAGCAGTGGGGCTAAGTGCTGCTTGGGCTCGTCATTGAGAATTCCCATAAGCAGTATCTGAAACTGATCTGCACTCAGCCCGACAGCGTGTTCGTTCTCAGTCATCAGCTTTCTTAGATTACCTCGAACCGTCGCCCAACCGCCGAACAGATCTGTCCAAAGCGCGTTGTTGACAGGCTCGCTTTCGTCTTCAAGAGCCGTTTCAATCGCATGACAGGTTTTAGCGATGCGTTCCAAGCCAAAGATCGAACTATTGCCCTTGAGTGTATGCAATTGTCGCTTAGTGAGCGTCGTATCGCATCGGTTCTCACTCTTCAATCCATGAACCAGCTCGTCTGCCTCTTCGAAAAACTCTAAGAAACCAGCTCGATCTGTTGAAATTCTGTCGAATATCGCCATCATCTCGCGATTCTCAATCTCTAGTTCTTCACGAGCAACCGTGGCGGAGATATCTCTGATAACGACAGCCAATCCAGTTAGTTGGTGGCCCTCTTCGAGCGGGCTATAAGCAATGGAAAGTGATGTACGACCGGATCTGCATCTACTAGGAAGTTGCTCGAGGGTAATTTCCAGTGGCATAATGCCTGCGAAGACTTCGTCCAACCCAACTTCAAGCCAATCCGCCGCATCGCGATCATATTGACTTAGCCAATCTGTCAGCAAACGACTTTCCGGAATTGGTCCAAGTAGTTTTTCTGAAGCCGTTGAAATCTCATCACCCACGCGACCAGAAAGATCGATTGTGAACAGCCCCTCCTCGACTGTGTTGAGAATTCTTCGCATCGCATCGTTTCGATTCTCAAGCTCGACCGTCCGATCCTGAACCTTGCGCTCTAGACCAATGACGTTATCGAAAAAGCTTCTTGCAATAAAGCAAGCCGCCACAGATTCAAGAACCACAAACAAAGCGTGGACGGCAACGACCCAAATCGGCGCGTCGTAGTTAAACACACTCGTAGGAACAATCACCCAAAGCAAAAGGTGATGAAGAGCCACCGTCACGGCAGCAGAGACAATTACCAGTGGATTGGCAAACACTGCCAGGAGGGCCAGTAAAACGAAGAAGTAAAAGTGCATCTCGATTTGCACGGGGCCTTGTCCGAAATGGCACAGCAGGCCTCCCATGAACATCGCGGTGATGCCCAGCACGACAGAGACCGTCCGTGGATTATTGCTAGTTCGACTAGCAAACAGCGGGCCAGCCATTGCCAATGAAGTCAGTAGCAACGCCAGTGCAGCGCCAGTTCCATTAGCCCATGCCAGTAAAGACAGCAGTGGTACGTGCGACAAGAAAAACAGTGTTCCAATCCGGTTCATTCTTTCCAAGTATCGATTCTCGAAACTGGTGATCTCGGACGGAAGGACAAGGTATTGCTTGATTGCTGAAAGCATCGAAATAGCTCTTCTAGAAAAAGGGGTTGGTCGCGACTATGACTTAGTACTTAAGCCCTAAGGGATCAACGGCCCTTCTCAGACGTTTTGAAACGGCACAACCATAGATTGGAAGAGCTTCCACAGACTCACCACGCAAAAGCGATGAGATGATCTCGTAGTCGCGAATCTCGTAGCCTTGCTTGCGCGCCGTATAGCCGCCTGAGTAGACAATCTTTCCAGCGGAATCCGTCACCAAGAGTTGAGGCGCAGACTCGATTGCATACTCATCCATCAACTGCTCGGCATTGATTCTCTTTACCGAATAAGCTTCTGGAAACATCATCGATGTCGTGTCCGTGGCTGACTCTACGACAACGATCTGTTCCTGGACGCTAGGAATCGGCCAGCGTGATGCCAAGTGCTTTGCGATCCGATGAGAGCATGGACACGATTGCGACAGAATGTGTTGCACATGAAGCTGCGAAGCAAGATCTGTCTTGATTTGAACGATCTGGCTGTTGTCTAAGATGGGCAGATTGCTTGGCAGTGCAACCCAATGGCCGACCATCAAAAAGGAGATGATGATCGTTAATGCGCTAGCCCAAATAAGCAAAGCGAATTTGGATAGCAGGCTCAGGATCTTTTCAGACGGCATTTAAATGTCCCATACAATTAAAACAAGTACCATCGCGATAAAATACTCGGATCGCTTTCGCACTTGTCGTTAAGTTACTGCTGGGGCATTTAACTTAAAAATCAGTATGAGAAGGTTGCATTTAGTTAGATACTAGGCAAGCAATTCTCGAAATCTCAGTTGGGCAATTCACGCTAATCCGTCCGACTGTAGGGATTGCAAGGGCTCCAGCCGTCGCAAGAGTTGCGATGATTGTTTAGATTGCTTACTCGGTATCCGGCACCCCAGCCGCAGCGAGCTTTGCACGAACTGAAACTACGAAGCGTTCCAGTCTCTCAATCATGTACTCTTTGGTAAATGGCTTGAGCACGTAGTCGTTGACTCCCGCCGCGATAGCTTGCAGCACAAGTGGCTTTTGCGACTCGGTCGTTTGCATAATGATGGGGCATGCTAGCCCTTCCGCGCGAGCCGCCTTGACGAGTTCGATTCCGGAATGATGCGGCATATTCCAGTCGGTGATGATTAAGTCGTACCGCTCGTTCTTAATCAGGCAGATTCCTTCAGACCCGTTGGCTGCTTCGTCGATATCATCGACCCCGAGCTCATAAAGAGCTCGCTTGATGACACAACGAATAACGCCCGAATCATCTGCAACAAGTACTTTCATGCTATCTGTCCTTAAGCTTCGCGGATTGGTTGCGGTGTTCTACTTGGCTGTATGGCGTCAGTTACTTTGCCTGGGCATTCAGCTTGCTGAGTCGAATTTCTTCCGTTTCCAACATGGCGGCTTTGAAGATGTGCTTTTCCAGTCGATCGTAGAGGTATTCACACGTGTAGGGCTTGATGATGTAGTCGGTGACGCCCACATGCAGCGCTCGCATCACGTGTTGTTTTTGAGCTTCGGTTGTTTGCATAATGATCGGACCTTGGCAGCCCAACACACGCGCCTCGATGGCGACTTCAATGCCGCTGTAGTGAGGCATGAAATGGTCGGTGATTATCAAGTGATAGTTCTTAGTCGCTAAAAAACGCATCGCCTCGCGACCGTCATAGGCTTGATCAATGACATCCACACCATGCTTTTCCAGGGTGCGCGAGAGGACAGTGCGAATAAGACTCAAGTCATCGGCTATCAGTACGTTCATAGGATCACCTAGTGCTAAGAGCGAGTGTTTGGTCGGAGATTTGAGACTTAGGAACGCAATGACAGATCGAATTGCCATCGCGCATTTGGCTGAATTCCGCTAATGCCGGGCCGATTGCCGATAACGACATGATGTGATCGACGCCACCCAATTCGATGGCCCGTTTCGGCATTCCAAAGATTGCTGAACTGGCTTCGTCCTGCGCTATTGTTGTTGCGCCGGCTTGGCGAAGCCTTAACATCCCTAGCGCTCCGTCCTCCCCCATACCCGTCAAAATTACAGCAAGTGTCGTATGGGGCTGGCAATCAACGAGTGAATTGAACATGACATCAACGCTGGGAGAGTAAATGTGATCGGCGCAACTCTCTTCGATGGCTACAATCTGCCCCGCTTTAATTCGCATCTGCTTGCCAACCACACTGCGTCCGCGACCTCCAATAGCTGAAGTCCAGCGAATGACTACGCCTGCGATGAACTTGCAGGCGGCGAACCCTTGCCG
>CAYWNG010000105.1:4565-14084 GCA_964458685.1 uncultured Pirellulaceae bacterium | reverse complement strand
GGTCCAGCTCAGGCAGGTCCAGCTCAGGCAGCTTCAGCTACTTCAACTGTTGTACCAGTTAGCTACAACACGCCCACCGATACGCAGCAAGCTCAACTCGTCGGATTGCGTCGGCAGGCTGCCGCGTCGTGTAACAACGGTTCGTGTACAACCGATTCGTGCAGTTGTGGTTCTGGTTGTGGTTCGGGATGTGCAACACCATCGGACTGTGGCTGCACCGCCTGTGACCCACAACGTTGGGACATCGATCCTCAAGAGTACATCTGCGACGGCGGCGACCAAGATCCTGCAACCATCGTGAAGAAGGACTGGAGCGCCGCGGGCATCGATACCACCGATACGGTGATGTACTACGAAACGCTTGGTGGCAAAGTCTGTGTGCAACCGTCCAATCGTACTTGTGTTTATGCTCCACGATTTGGAGCTGTTCGGCAAGTCACCGGTGCAGCGCTCGCCGCGAATGCTTTGGCGCCTGGACGAGTCCACGGACCACAAGCAGCTCAAGGTGTCCTCGATCGCAGTGCTACTGGCAATATGGAACTTGCTGCCAAGCCTGTGGGACAAAAGCAAGTCATGTTGCTGGATCGTTTGAACGATCAACAACGTTTGATTCCGATCGACACCATTGTTCCACCCACGCCAATTGGCACGATTGTTGGACCTAAGGCCAACGTAAGTCGAACAGTGGTTGAAGAGAATCTCAATCGTGAGTGGCTGCAATTGCTAGAACGCCGCATCGAGGTTGGCACGCTGATCAACCCCGAATCGCTCAGCGTCCTACTTGGCGAGCAGGAAGCTGTCTTCGTTACCGACACGAAGCATGCTGCCGAAGTTTATCTCTATGAAACTCCCGATAAATGTGCGATGCGGTTGACTAAAACCGCCTCCCATCAAATGGCCAGTCCTGGCGATCGTATCAGATTTACCATTAGATTCGAGAATATGGGCGGCCAGAAATTGGGGAATGCTGTGATCATGGACAGCCTTTCACCCCGGTTGAGTTATATTGAAGGGAGTCAACAATGCAGCGTAGAAGCGGCTTTCACGATCCAGCCTAATGATGCCGGATCAAGCCTCCTACGCTGGGACATCCAATCGCCGATCGAAGGGCAAAAGGGCGGAGTGATCAGTTTTGATTGCGAAGTTCGCTAAGGGCCTTTGCTGGAGTAGCTGTACAAGCTTAAGAGTTCGCCAGTCGTAGACTCGCGAATCACGCTCTGCTCCTAACGATCGGTCACGCCCTTCGTTTAGCAGAACCTCTCATGCATTCGACGCAACTTCGGCGCGAACACATTCATGGAATGATGCTTGGTGTCGCCATCGGCGACGCTCTCGGTCAGGCACGTAATGGCTTGACCTCTCGACAAGCTCTCAAACTGTTTGGGCGTCAAACCCTGCGCTTCCGATTTGCTCGAGATGTAGCCATCTACGGATTCAATACCAGCCAAGTCTGGATGACAGCCCAAGCGATCGTTTCTTCGGGTACTGAGATTGGTCAGTTTGGTGAGTCGCTGCGAAAACGACTTGAGTGGTATTCGCTCAGCTTTCCGACAGACATGAAATCTGCCAGTCGTCGCTTTGGCTTGAAGTCCTGTCTAACTTTCGGGAAGACACCGCAAGCCTCCGACTCGCTTGGCAATGACAACGCGACGCGATCTATCTTGATTGTCCTAGCGCTCAACAATACGAACTTGGGAACTCGCAATTGGATTGAGCACTCGGCTCGACTGACGCATGCCCATCCACTTGTCATCGAAGGCAGTCATCTGCTCGCTGGTTTGACCAATCTATCGATCACCGAACGTGGTGCGATTAACACGCCGGCTGCGGCGAAGTTTCTCTCGGAGATGGATTGCAGTAGCGAGTACGCTAATCGCTTGAAGCAAATGGTAGTGTTCTTAGAGAACGACAAATCTGCCGCTTATGTGGCCCGACAATTTGGTTGGGAAAGTGGAATCCCCGGTGAGATCGTTCCGACGGTTGTCATGGCAATCTACTGCTTCCTGCGTCACACGACCGATTTTCGCAACGCGGTTTCATCGGCAATTCGACTAGGCGGAGATGTGAGCGCGTTGGGGGCCGTTGTTGGTGGATTGTCCGGCGCGAGACTCGGCGCGCGTCGATTGAGTCCGCAATTGATACAACTAATTCCTGACGATGGTTACGGACCTTCTTGGATCGACGATATGGCTCATCGCCTATCCGGCTGGCCGCATGGTGCCGATGATCTTCACGATGCACCGACTCTTCCTGCATCTCCGTTCAGCGTCCTTCGTCGCAATGTCGGAATGCAGATTCGACGAGCGAGCCATTGGTTGACGCGCCGCCCCTGCATTCTATGGACAGGAATGCCGCTTCGCTCCAGAAAGAAGTAAACTCGACCGGTCAGGCTAGTTCGACTTTGGCTTTGTTGTAGACATTCTCTATTAGCTCTGTGTTACCGTTAGCCTCTGCAGGAAAAGAAGTCATGAGCTTCTTTATTTTCTCACTATCCTGTTCTTGCTAACCTACTAATCAAGCAGCCGCAAATACTCACAGTCGGCTGTAGCTACTTCGATGAGCCGGGAAGCTTGCCAACGATCCATCCGCTTTCACTGCTGGATAGTATTCCAATAACTTGCCCAGTAGCCGAGTTGACGACGGGCGAACCGTTAAGCCCCGGTGCAATGGGAACACCGGGAGCAATCTTTAGGCCGACGCCTTCTTCGACTTCAAGTCGTGTACTATCGATGGCAATTGGCTCAGTCAACTCGGGATTGACCACCTGTACGACCATCTTCGAGTTCCATTCACCAGTAATTTGATCACGCGACCAACGCTCGACTCCAGACTCTGACGGAAGATCAACAGGTAGTTTTAAAACGCCAACTGCGGCCGTTGATGTCGCCAAATCACTCGACCAAGGAAAGCTGACGCCTGCGATCTCAATCGTGACAGGCACTTCGGGCTCAGCGGCCGCTTTCAAAAAGCGACTTGGTAGAGCCACCGTTCCATCGCTGAGAGCAAGCCCCCAACTTTTCTCTGAATGGCGGCGCGGTATTCCTAAGATCGATGTCTTCCAAGTCGCAACCACACGAGCTGCTGTTGGATAGTGCTTGCCAACCACACTGCGTCCGCGACCTCCAATAGCGATGCGAGGCTGCCAGTTGAGCCACTCTTTATCGGGCTTCTCCTCAAGCATGAATCTGTAGCCCGTGACGGCTTGCTTGCCCGGCTCTTTTTCAGGCGTAGCAAACGCGACGCCGCCACGGACCCATGTCGAAAGAGACTCGACTGAAACTTTGAGCCCGCTCAAGCCCGCATCAAAATCGATGCCTCCAACAGCCCACCAACGCGAATTCTCTCGTACCATCTCCGCATACTCGGTATCGACGATCGCTGTGATCTTCACGGTGGCACCATCTTTGGACAGTCCCACATTCGCGACTCGACCAACTTCAAGTCCGCGGTAAATGACAGGAGCTCCGCGCACGATCCCCATGCGTTGTGGCGCATCGAGTTCGACCTCCAAGGAACCCTCGCGTCGCGGTAGCGGCGGAGGTTCGGACAGTCCCTCAAAGGAATTTGCCAACGCCGCGCTGGAAGAATGAGGCTGAAGAGCGATATAGTTGCCTGCGATGACCGTATCTAAACCGCGCACTTCCGTTAAATCAATCCTGGGTCGTTCGATCCAAAACTGTGTACCGACTCGAGCTAGATTCTTTGCCGCACCAACCAACCGCACTTGCACATCGACGCCTTGCAGATCCGAGTTCAGCGCAATACCGACAACTTCGCCCACTTTGATGCCACGGAAGCGAACTGGATTGCCAACATCCAAGCCTTCACCGGCTGGAAAGCGGATGCGGATCTCGGAATCATCCGCCTCGGTAAGCATCAGCGGGGTTTCCGTGCCTTCGAACTCAAGTTTGGTTGCCCCATCGCCGGGAATAACTCCCACGTACTTCGCACCCAAGACAGTGTCGATGCCTGACACACCGCCTAGACTTAGCTTAGCTCGTTGAATCCAGAATTGACTACCATCGACTGCCACGCGCTGGTTAGCTGGATCGAGCAGAATCTTGACATCGACACCATCCAGAGCTGCATTCAAACCCACGCTAGTGACACGACCAATGTCGATACCACGGTATCGCAGCGTGTCTCCTGGCTTGAGTCCATGGCCTTCGGAAAAGTGAATTGTGATGGTCGTACCTTGCGATCGAAAGCTACTGAGCATCAGCCCCAACGCAACAAGAATGCAAATCGCTGTCATCCACCACAGTCGCGTACGCAATCTTCCTTTCGACAGCTCCTCGGCAGTGCGCAACACAGCAGTTGGCGGCGCGGGAGAGTTCACTTGAATCGAACCTGTTGTTTGAGAATTAGTTTGTTCGCTAGACTCGTTCAACTTCAGACTCCATCTTCTTCCCAAATAGCGTGTGGATCAAACATGATCGAAGCAATCATACTCATCACAACACACATCACGAAAGCAATAACAGCAGGGCCAAGGTGGAACGAAACTAGGTCGCCCAGCTTGACCAATGTAACAAGCAGCGCCAACAGCAGCACATCCATCATGCTCCAACGCCCCGCCCACTCCACAACGCGATAGGTCCACGCGCGATGTTGCCGCTTGGTGATGCCGATGTAGCTCAGTTCGACCAACGCAAGTAGCTTGACTAGCGGGAGGATGATCGAGAAAACCAACACGATAATCCCGACAAGCAGATTGCCATGAAGAATCAAATCGATGGTTCCGCCTAGCAAGCTGGTTGTGTGGTGATGGCCGAGCTTTTCAATCTCAAGAATCGGTAGAAAGATTGCTGGTAGGTAAAGCACCAGACCACCGATCCCAGCCGCAAAACACCGCGCGGCGCTTTGAGCTCCACTGCGTCTACCAGACTCCACAATCGAACCACAGCGGACACACTGGGCTACATCGGACGGCTGTAGCGGCGGGACTTGATGGACCAAGCCGCAACAATGGCAGGCTCGAAGCGGTGAGACTTTCTCGCTGGTACAGTTAGAAGACATCGGGCAATCTTTGATCGAATCGTTGGATAGCTGAAAAGTCTACTCTTTCCGCTAGGTTTTCGCACGGTATTCTCAATCGTGTATTGTAAGCTTCCCAAGAAAACCCAGTCCACCGTATCAGACGCACTCTCTGTGCTGCCCGCTCATTTTCTTGGTCGATGTTCTTGTTGAAAACCCAGGAACTCACACAACGGGGCGAAGACAGTAGCGAAGACGGAAGGAAGTGGAGACTTTATGCTCCTACTATCACTCTTTTGCCCGCTAGGCTTTTGAGCTTAGCGCGAGCCGAAATGTCTGCGAAGGCTCCAGATTTGAAACTTCCCAGATGAGCTCTCGCGACAAAGAGAGCTATGGCCTCTAAGAATTGCAATACGACTGCGCACGGTAGCATCGATTGTCTAAATAAGGGCGGGATGCCCGCGCACCAGCCCCCAAGAATCTTCTTAAGTTCTTGGAGGCGTTTTTGGAGGCGTTTTCGGTCAAGAGAGCGCGAGAGCTTAGACCAATCCGGTTAGGACACCGTCGCCGCAATAGTCTGGATTTCCAAAGCTTGGAACGGAATGTCCCATCGCTTCGCAGAAGGTCATCAGCAGACGATTGTGCGGGACTTTATCAAAGTCGTGAGCTACGCCTGTTTTGAATCCAAGACCACCACCGACTAACACAAACGGAATGTTATCGCGAGTATGCGAATTGCCTTTCCCGAGTTCATTTGTCCATACTAGCGTCGTATTGTCTAGCATGTAACCATTTCCGTCAGGCTCAGGTGTTTCTGCCAATCGCTTCGCCAAGTAGGCAACTTGTTCACAGTACCATGTGTTGATCTTGATCAGCTTTTCATAAGCCTCTTCATTAGTGTCGGGCTCGTGCGAAAGATGATGATGCCCTTCGTCGATACCTAACCAACGCATCTTCGGTTCGCCGACGCTATTGGTGATTTGGAAGCTGGCGATTCGAGCAAAGTCAGCTAAGAAGCTGTTGACCAACATGTCCATCTGCATTCGAGTCAGCAGAGGCATGTTGTCGTTCTCTTCCTTGATGTTGGGAGGCAATTGTGGAACCGCGTGCCCCACGGCCAATTGTCCTTGCGACAGCTCCATGTCCAGTTCTTTCTCCAACTCTCGCACCATCGTCAAATGATCTTGCAACAAGCGACGATCTTCCGTGCTGATCAACGACTCGACCTTGCGGAAATCTTCCACTAGATCATCCATAACGCTAGCCAACATTTGCCGGTTCTTGCTTTGTCCGTACAGCTTGTCAAACATCTGGTACGGGTTGTCGATGGGAGCCACCGGCTGGTTAGGCCCCGAGTAACACATGCGAGTCCATGTATCCGCGCGGTCTGGAACCATCACGCCCATTTCAATCGAACCGAATCGAGTCTGCGTGGCTGGGTTCTCTTGAAGCTTGTTCTTCAAGTACTGGTCCACGGAAATTCCTTTAGCCCAACCTGCGGGAGTATCGGAACCACCTTGTACATCGCCTGGGAACAGTTCAATACCAGTCAGCAGACAACCCATTCCGCGCATGTGTCCATCGCCATCGCCTTTGATTCGATTGCACATGCCCTTGAGCGTTATCACATGCTGTTTCAAATCAGCAAGTGGAGTCAGAATTCGCTCAAGCTCAAACTCAGAACCGTTGACCTTGGGCCAAAAATGATCAGGGATAACGCCGTTTGGACTGAAGATAAACACCAGTCGTTGTTTGCGTGGAGCGTTACCGCGCGCGCTAGCGAAGCTTGGCAGACCAAGTACAAGATTTGCAGCCGCAGCGCTGATTCCAGCTCGCTTGAGAAACTCGCGTCGACTAGCAACGGATCGAAGTGAATTTGGTCTGCTCATGATTCTTATCTGTGATATCTAGGTGGGATAATTTTGTTGGCTCAACGAACTCAAATCTACTCAAATTCAACTCTAAGGATTAGTCGTTACTGAGGCAAGGTTTTCAGGCTGAGTTGGTTTGGACGCGATCACAGCGATCTCGATCAGCAACTCACGCATGTTGAATTGTCGATCAACGAAAAGTTGTGTCAGCTTGTCCAACGTCTCGGGGCCAAACGCTCCTGGTGGTTGCTTGGCGTAGTGTTGAAACGCGCGGCGAACAAACGCTTGGTGGCCATCGCGACTGCTCACAATAAACTCGGCAAGCTGTCGAGGCCCCGCAAATTCTACCTGCTGTCCTTCGCGGTTGATATAGTAACCCTTTGCATCCACAGCTTTGTTACGCTCCAGGTCTCTAAATCGTCCAGCCGCGTCCCAGTTTTCCAGCGTAAAGCCCAAGCTATTTATACGATTGTGACAACTGTCACAGTTTTCAGGACTGGTCTGCAGATGGACACGCTCGCGAGTCGTCAGATCGGGGTGTAGGTCGGGGCTAAGCGGTGTAAACGCGGCATCTTGAGGCGGATGAATCTGCCGCCCCAAAAGATTACGAAGCACAAAGGTTCCGCGGTGAATTGGACTGGATGAATCGAAGTAAGCCAAGCCGCTCATCATGTAAGGATGCGTCAACAGCCCCGCGTGCGCGCCACGACCGGCGGTCTTCTTCAAGTCGTCAAACTTAGCGGTGGCAATCTCTGTTTCAGATGCTGGTTTGGGCTCGGCAAACGCTTCGGCTGGATTCCAAGTTTCGCCATAGTAAGCCTGCATGCGCTTTGTCGTGAAGCCCCAATCCGCGGTTAGCAACTGACGAAAGTCGCTGGTGTCACTAAACAAGACTTCATTGATGAAGGCATCCAGTGATCGACGAGTATCTTGAACGAGCGGATCGTCGAAGTTGCCAAAGTGTTCGGGGTGCTTCTTGCGATCGCGAGTCGCAGAAATGTTGAGCCATTCGTAGATCAATCCACGCATCTTGGCTTGAGCCCGATGATCGCCGAGCAGATGTCGAGCCATGTTGCGAATCTGCTCGTCGCTCTCAAGCTGTCCGGTCTCGATAGCCTTGCGAAGCTGCTCTTCAACCGGCAGCGAATCGAGCAAACACAGCGCTAATCGCGAACCCACGCGAGCAGACTTAGTCTGGGTCGCATCGGCTTGAGGATAGAGAAATCTTGGCGACTTGAGTCCAATCAAAAGGACGCGCTTGATCGCTTCAGCGTCATCTTCTTCTTTGGCGATTTGATTGTCGATGTAAACAGCCGCCATCTCGTCGGTGAGCTGATAGCGGAAGGCAATGTTCAACTTCTCTCGCAAAAAGCTCTTCAACAACTGCCGACTGTCGTTAGGTTTGTCTTTGTTTTTCTTGAGATAATCGGGCCATTGTTCCTTGGCAACAACGAATGCAAAATCGATTGCAGACTTCGTGACGGCCGCGTCCCAATCTCGATCAATCTTGATGCCTCGTTCGAAGCCGTAGCTGCGATCGTCGGGCGGCAAAACGGTTTGAATGGAATACTGAGCTGGCAACCAACCGGGAATCCAATTCTCTGGAGGAATGATCTGTTCAACTCCACCTGGAACGATCCACGAAACAGAGATATTGGCTGGAGGCAATTCTGTCTTGCGCTCGCGTTGGAAGAAGTTCAGATGGAACGGGTAGACGCGGCCAGCAGTCAAGTAGACCGACTCGCGAAACTCAGTCTTGTCACCGGACTGCACATGGTTGTTGATCAAGCTTCGATCATGACGACCGAATTGAAGCGTGAACGCGCAGGTGCTACGAACAATGATCTCGTACATGCCGCTGCGTTCGGCCTTCAAGCCTCCTCGCCAGACTATCGAGAACTCTTTCGGTTCGATTCCTTGTCCAGGACTTTCGCGGCCAAACTCAAAGTTGATCGCTGGATCGATTCGCTCGAGTACCTTATCTTCCTTGCGATGTTTGGCGCTGCGATAGTAGTCTGCGGCGATCCCGCGTTTGCCTTCAGGACGTGGAATCCAGTCGGCTGAAGCGTAGATATCCGAAATGCTCTGTCGAAATTGCTCGCCAGTAAGTCGCGAGAGCATGGGCTTGGGGGGATTTCGGCGATTCTGAGCAACTTCGCTGTAGAACGTATGAAAGATGTAGTCGGCCACTGCCTTGGCATCCTCGCCCACGCAGGCTGATGGATTGCCCTCTGGCATTGTCTTGTCGATCTCATTCGCCAATTGACTAATGGCCAAGTCGCCGACCAAGGGGCGATCATAGGCGCCCACAACTCCCTCACCCATGGCACCGTGGCAATCAGCACATTGAGCTTTGTAGATCGCTTCGCCGCGGGCCAGAGTATTAGCGGCCGAGGTGTCTTGAGCTCTCATTCGCGCGGACCCCAGGAGCGTTAGAAGGAGCCCCAAAACAAGGGGGATTCGAGTGGTCATAGCAACCGAACTCAACTTATTCATGGTGATATAGGCGGGATTTGTGGAGTCTCCCGTGAGGCCCGTTGGAGGCAACGCGCGGGGAACGCTTTATCGTAGTCAGGTGGGAGGACCTTGAGTCCTGTGCAAGCCATCGAAAGCCTCAAATTGCTTGAGTTCTGGTGCCAAAATTGCTTGAGTTCTGGTGCCAAAATTGCTT
>CAYWNG010000105.1:0-4465 GCA_964458685.1 uncultured Pirellulaceae bacterium | reverse complement strand
AAATTGCTTGAGTTCTGGTGCCAAAATTGCTTGAGTTCTGGTGCCAAAATTGCTTTTGCCAGAAGATCTTCAATTTGCGTTCAGGTTTGGATCACACGACTCCTATTTTAGCATCCCATCGGCCTTCAACACCCCCTCAGATTTCCAAATCCCCGTTGAATGCGACATCTTGTCGTCGAGTCCTCCGTTTCGTGCTCGGCTGAATCGCAATGAAACGATCTCTGAGTTGTAGAGGAGTCGGCAGGAGAATGAGGCAGGAGAATTAAGCAGGAGAATGAGGGCTGACGTTACGGGAATACGAAGAGCGGGCGTCCCGCCCGCTCTTCAACTTTCGACTGCACGCCCGGATGTAACGTCCGGCTAAGGTCGACGTCTGGGCACCATAAACGAACAAATTCGTTAAACTCATCTAGCGATTGTCGTTTTCAGCGATTGAAGTTCGACCAATCTACAATTCGATCCTTCTCTCGATAGGAAATTGGCAATGTCAGAAGCTCAACCCAGCAGTCGCTCGACGGGAAAAATCATCGGCTGGATTCTCAGCGGTCTGTTGACAGCTTTCATGCTGTTTAGCTCCATGGGTAAGTTCTCAAGCTTTGAAGGCAAGTCCGAGATGTTCGCGAAACTCGGATGGTCCGAAGCGGTGATGTTCAACATTGGCATTCTGGAAGTCATCATCGCTGTAATGTTCTTGATACCTCGCACTTCCTTTATAGGGGCAATTCTAATCACCGCCTATCTTGGCGGCGCGATCGCCACGCATGTTCGCATCAGCGATCCCTTTGTTTTTCCGATCATCATCGGTGTGATCTATTGGGTAGCGCTAGGTCTTCGCGATCAACGCATCTTTTCTCTTGCATTTGGGATTCCCAAAGCCAAGTAGCAATTCAGCGTTGCCAGAGTTACTTCACGCTCGGCCTGCAGCTCGCAAGAGTCGATCGCGTAGAGCGTGACTTTGTTCGCAATCGGCGACTAACTGTAAGTAGATGCACTTCAGCCCGCGGCGATCAGCCTCGCGAAGAAATTCGTAGAACTGTTTGCCGTAAGATTCTAAAGAGTCGAAGCGCACTTGCATTGCGAATCCTTCAAAACTCGAACGCTCTGCGTTTTGCGAAGCAGCCTCAACAGACAAACAAGCCATGGCCGATTCGGCTCGCTTGGCTAACGGAATTTCATTGAGTTCTCTCAGCGACTCGAATAGCTTAACTGTCGCTTGGGGTTGATAATGAGCGTGACGAGTACCGGGACTAGCTTTGATCAATTGATCCTGTTCGGGTAGTTCTCTCGCGAACACTGTGCCTGGAAAGACTTCGCGAATCTGCTGTAGCGTTACGCGACCGGCTCGGAGAACTACTGGCGTGTCGTTGGTGCAATCGACTACGGTGGATTCAAGTCCAACATCGCAGATATCGCCGCGTAGAATGTAGTCGATTCGACCGTCCATATCTTCGAGCACCGCTTGCCATGTCGTGCAACTGGGCCGCCCTGATCGATTGGCTGAAGGAGCTGCGATCGGTCGACCACAAATCTCCAACATCTGCCGAGCTTGAGGATGATCGGGAATGCGAATGCCAACCGTCTCAAGGTTGGCAGTCACCAACGAAGAGATGCTTGAGGATCGTGGAACAACTACCGTAAGTGGTCCAGGCGCGAAGGTTTGCAACAGCTTAAGTGCGCTGGACGGCATCGATGCTGCGGCTAGCGGCCAGTACTGGGCATCGGACAAGTGTACGATCAACGGATTGTCTGCAGGCCGCCCTTTAGCTTCAAACAAACGTCGCGCTGCTTGATCGCTGGTCGCATCAATTCCTAAGCCGTAAACCGTTTCCGTCGGGAAGGCTACGATCAGTCCCTCGCGCAATGCTTGGGCGGCTTGGTTTACGTCATCGATGATTTTTGTCTGAGCCAAGTCAACGATCGCATGCTAGCGTAAGAAATCCCAGTGAAAACGTGAAGAAAACTCAGGTGGAACTCCCTTCACGCAACCGCTATTATCCACGCGATGGCACGAATTGCCAATGCTCGCATTAGGGTTCAGGAGGAGCTCATCATGAAACGACTCACATTTTCCGCATTCGCTTTAGCAATTGCCGCCGCGACCTCTCTTCTATCCGCTCATCAAGGCGAACCAGCCATCGCCGATCCGGTCGCTGCTAACGCGCAACAACCCGCGGAATCCCCTGAGTCTAACGAGCCTCCTGCGCCCGCGGATTCGCCTGCGCCGCCTGAGCCCCAAGCCCCCACCGAACAAGCCCCCACCGAACCAGTCGCCGGTCCTGCACAGAATGAACCGCAAGCAGTCGAACCGCCAGCAACCGAGCCGCAGCCCGGTACGGAAGCCAGTCCAGATTCGTCCAGCGAAAGCGACCCGAACGCTTCCAATGACGACGATCGCATCTCCGATGCAGAACGAATCGCAGAACTTACAGACGCTATCGAAAGCGACCAACAGCAGATCAAACAGCTTGAAACCGAACTTGAAAATCCTGAAAGCGAATACTCGGTAGCGGAACGTGAATTCCGCGACCTGGACGGGAAGCTCGACGAAGCCAAAGAGAGCCTAGAAAGAGCCGCCAGCGATCCCAACATTACCGACGATCAACGCAGCGAACTGGAGTCCAACGTCGAATCGATCTCCAAGTTTTGGAAGCTAGCCAAGGACCGTTTTGATTTAGCCATTGAGGATCGCAAGACGCTTAAGGAGCAGCTCAACACACTCAAGAACAAATCGCAACGCGATCAAAAGGCACTCAACATCCTTATCGACGGCCCCGAGCCTGAGGAGAAGGAGGCCGACGGACAGGAAGGCGATGACCGCCGTAACGGCGCATCCGATCATGACGACAACCGACGCAACGACTCCAAGGACAATTCAGACGAACGTTCAGACTCCTCGGAGGATTCATCGAACCGCAGCAACTCTGACGAAGAGATGTCCGAAGAATCGAGCGAGTCTGATGAAGAGGATGATGTCGAGCTGAAGCTGGCGCGCGAAGAGGCTGAGAAAAAAGAAGCCGAGCTAGAGGAAGCTCAAGAGGAGACACGTTCTATCGAAGCTCGACTGAAAGATCTTCAACTGTTGATCGCTCAGGAGCAAAAAGAGCTGAACATCGCTAAGAAGAAGGTCGACTTAGCCAATACTGCTGGACAAGAGTTGGGAATGGAACTCACCAAGCTGCAAGCCGAAGATCCCAACGCAGCGGAAATCGCTACGCTTAAGAACGCCATCGCTAGCGCCAACCATCGATTGATTCAGGCTCGATCCGAAGTCACGGAAATTAACGAGCGACTGAACGACCATCGCGCGGAACTAGGCAGTTTGCAGTCAGAGCATATCATCGCTCTTCACGAAGCTGAGAAGAAGCGTCAAGAAGCCGTTGCCTCTGAGCAACTTGTTGCCGAGCTCAAGAATCCCTACACACTGCGCAACATTATGCAGTGGCTCCTTGAACATGGACCTCGCTTGGCAATGATCTTTCTGGGAATGCTGATTGTCAATCGCTTCGCTCTGATGTTGGCTAACCGTTCCGTTCAACTGGTCTCCAAAGGGTCGATGCGTGGATCGCGGGCAGAACGCGAAAATCGAGCAAAAACATTGGTAGGAGTCTTCCAAAACGCAGCTAGCGTCGGCGTCTTCATCACCGGATCTCTGATGATTCTTGAGGAGTTGGGATGCAACATCACGGTGTTGATGGGCGGTGTTGCGGTGATCGGTTTGGCTGTTGCCTTTGGTGCTCAAAACTTGATCAAGGACTACTTCTACGGTTTCGTGATGCTGCTGGAAAACCAATACATGCTCAACGACACTATTCGCATTGGCGGAGTCACCGGGCAGGTTGAACGAATCACCCTGCGAATGACCGTCCTTCGCGACAGTGGCGGCATCGTTCACTTTATACCCAACGGAACGATCAATAGTGTCAGCAACGAAACGCACGGATGGTCTCGAGCCGTTTGTGAAGTGGGCATCAACCATTACGAAGATCTGGAAAAGGTCTTGGAGCTGCTCAACGAAGTTTCGGCGCAACTCGCAAGCGACGAAAAAGTTGCTCCATGGCTTTTGGAAAAGCCTTCCGAGCCTAGCATTGAGAACCTCGGTGCGCCAATTGTCATCCTGAAGCTCTCCGTGAAGACGATTCCCAACAAGCAAGGTTCGGTTAAGCAAGAGTGGCTGCGTAGGATTAAGCGAGCCTTCGAAGATAACTCAATTGCCGCACCGCATAACGAACAGCCGAAATCATTACGCAAGTTTGAACAGCGACGCGATGCGGCGTAACGAGCTAGCTCTGTAGGTTCTTATCTGCCGGAAAGAAACAGTGTGAACTATCCAACGCATCACAGTCAGAAGTGCGGAAAAACTAAACGGAGGATTCTTTAATCGTGATGCGAGATTGAGCGGTAGCACAGTCTAACGTGGTCAAACCCGGCAGGAGTTTGACCTACCCGGACGGTTCTGTAGGTTCTT
>CAYWNG010000104.1:0-14233 GCA_964458685.1 uncultured Pirellulaceae bacterium | reverse complement strand
CGCCTTGCCATGGAGGAGCAGACGGAAAATTCGCTCCTCCTCCAACCAGCAATGCATTGTTGCTAATCCCCGCGATTGGCCCGGCGACTCCAAGCGAGTTAGGAATGGGCGGTAAGGCACTCCATCGAATGGACGACTTCGACGACTCGGCATCTTGGGTCTTTGCAGACTGCCCGAAAGCACTGCTCGTCGTCATCGCCATGAGCAGAAGGATCGCCGCGAAAAAGCTGCAACATCCACTTACCGCCTTAAATGTTCCGTCAGCTTTATTGCACGCCTCTACGAGCCAACTGGGATTGTTTAGAATGCGCATCACGGTGAGTTCATCAGGATTGCCGGAATCGATCGAGCCAAAGTGAGAGAATACCAGATGCGAGCAAGCCAGAATAGATTGAGGAACTCATACAGCAGTATCGTTCTGGTGATCTTGATCTGCTGGCCCAGCTTGACCCGCGGACAGAACGTGGATTGGTCGCAATATCTTGGAGGCAAAGAACGAGACCTCTATTCGTCACTAGATCAGATCAATCTTCAGAACGTCAGCAAACTGGAAGTTGCCTGGACCTATGACACCGGTAACGAAGCTGAGTATCAGGCAAACAACTTGATTGTCGGTGGAGTGCTTTACACGCCAACTGCAACTCGCAAAATCATTGCACTCGACGCAGCCACGGGCAACGAACTGTGGCAATGGGATCCAGCTAAAGAACACACTGGTCCCGGAAGTCCGCGTCAACGAGGCTTAGTCTATTGGACCAATGATTCGGGCGGCGATGCAAGATTGTTCACTGCTGTGAATGGATTCCTGTTTGCCATCAATCCCAAGAGCGGCGAAACCATCCGCGACTTCGGCAAGAACGGTTCGATCAATTTGGGATCAGGCTTGAACACTCCTGGTGTGACTTACAAGGACATGTTGATTCTGGGAGGCCTTGGAGGCAAAGGATCGCTGCGAGCCTTTGATGTTAAGACTGGCCAGCAACGATGGATCTTCAATCTGATTCCTCAGCCTGGCGAGTATGGTGCGGACACGTGGCCGAAGGATGCTCACAAGACCGCCACAGGTCTCATGCCCTGGTGCGGCCAATCTCTTGATGAAAAACGCGGCATCGTTTACGCCGCAACAAAGACGGCTGAACCCGATTTCTACGGTGGTGAACGACATGGAAGTAACTTGTTTGCCAACAGCATTGTCGCGTTGAATGCGGCAACTGGTGAACGCATTTGGCATTTTCAAATTGTACATCACGATCTGTTGGATAAAGACTTACCTTGCGCGCCTGTGCTGCTGACAGTGAACCACAACGGAAAGCCAGTTGATGCAGTTGCTCAGGGAACGAAACACGGTTTGCTGTTCGTGTTTGATCGAGTCACCGGTGAGCCGCTATGGCCGATTGAAGAGCGACCGGTGCCTCAATCCGATTTGATTGGCGAACAAGCTTGGCCGACTCAGCCATTTCCGACCAAGCCACCGCCACTGATGCGTCAGAACTACACCGAGGCGGACGCGTCTAATATCTCACCGAAGACTTACGAGATGACTTTGGATCGAATTCGAGCGGCCCCAAACTTCGGTCCGTTTCCAGCGCCCAGTCTGAAAGAGACAATCATGTTCCCCGGCTTCGACGGTGGCATGGAATGGGGCGGAGGAGCCGCGGATCGCGATGGGATCTACTATGTCAACGTCAACGAGATGCCTTGGCTCTTGCAGATGATCGAAACGCGTCACGCCGATGGAACAGAACTGGCCGCTGGTGAACGAGACTATATGCTTTACTGTGGCGTTTGCCATGGCATCGACTTGAAGGGGAACGAAGATCTGAAATTCCCGCCGTTGCTGGAGATTGACAAGCGGAAGACGCGAGCCGAAATCGAACAGATGACGCGACAAGGCCGTGGACGCATGCCTTCGTACGATGACATGCCTGAGGAAAAGCGAGTTGCCATACTTGATTACGTGCTTAGCAAAAGCGCGCCGACGACTAATGCAACCGACAAAGCCAAGAAAACAACTAAGGCAAAAGATGCAGCCAATCAGGTCCCCGTTTATGCGTTTGGAGGGTTTCGGCGATGGTTGGACGATGAAGGCTATCCAGCGATTAAGCCACCCTGGGGAACTTTAAACGCAGTCGACCTGAACACGGGAGAAATCAAATGGAAGGTTGTGTTGGGTGAGTACCCTGCGTTGACCGCTCGCGGTATCCCACCGACTGGCACCGAAAACTATGGTGGGCCACTTGTTACCGCTGGTGGACTGATCTTCATCGGAGCAACTGCCGATGAAACCTTTCGGGCCTTCAACAAGCAAACCGGCGAGTTAGTTTGGAAAGCCGCGTTACCCTTCGGTGGAAACGCAAGTCCAAGTACCTACATGGTCGGTGGTCGACAATATGTGGTCATTTCTGCCGGAGGCGGCAAGAGCGGTCGAAAACGCGGTGGAATGTTGGTAGCGTTTGCACTACCCGAGAGTAAGTAACAGCACTGAGGAAAACTTGAGCACGATTACAGTACGACTAGCAACGGAAGATGACAATCCAGGCATCATGGCGCTCGCCGAGAAATGTCCTCAAGAGGGCACAATTACCTTTCTCTTCAAACGCACGCCTCAGTTTAACACGCTCAATCGACTGCTAGATCCCGATTCATGGCACTATGTGGCTTGTGAAGGCGACAAGATTGTCGGAGTCATTGGAGTCATGTTCTTTCAAGCTCGTGTGCTGGATCGTCAGTGCAAAGTCGCCTACCTCCTGGATCTCTTGCTAGACCAAGATTATCGCCGCGGCACCACTGCGTTTCGCCTGATCAAGCCAGTCGTCGAACGGCTTTATCAATCCGATGCCGACTTGGTACTCGTCAACTTTCTCAAGGACAATATTCATCCGATGGTGTTCGCCAAAGGACGAGCGGGCTTTCCTGCGGCATTAAACCTTGGTGACAATTTGTTCTACAGCATGCTCTCTCTGTACAACATGCGAATTAGCGAACGCTATAAGATAGGCACGCCAACAAGCGACGATATTCCGCAACTTGCTGAACTCTACAATCGCTCCGCTCAGTCGTACAAGATTGCCGAGAATACAACCGAAGCCATGCTGCGTCACTACATTGAGAATATCGAAGGCCTGGGACTTGATAATTTCTTAGTCGCGAAAGAAGGCGATCAGATCAAGGCAGTGACAGCCATGTGGGATGAGCACACCTACAAGTGCTACGAAGTGCAACGACTGACACTAGGTTTGTCAGTGATCTCGAACATGATGAAGTTCTTATCGCTCTTCATGCGAGTTCCCCAGCCCATTCGACTCAACCAACCGCTCAGCCAACTCTCGTTAGTACTCAACGCGCACGACAATTGCCCTGAAGCCTTGGAGGATCTCTACCGACACGTCAACAATCTCCATCGTGGTTCGCGATATACGCTGATCACACTCTACGCCCAGCAACACGATCCAATCATGAAGGTCATTCAGAAGTTCAAAGGCATGTCAGTGAAGAGCGAGATGCACGCCTTTGCCCGTCATCCAGAGCTACTCGAGCAGCTCAAAGGCGATCCCGCTCCAGTCCTGTTCAACTTAGCCTTGCTTCAATAGATATGGGCTTGGGGTTGATTTTGCGGTAACTTTGGGTTGACCTTGCGCTAATTTTGGGTGGACTCAGCGTTAACGCTTGGTGCACATTTGGGTGGCACGCTCTGAGAGGCGACGGCAGCAAGCCTCGAAGGGCGTGGTTTAGTCTGAATTCGCGTAACATCTTCAAACTCAACACGCCCATCAGTTGTTGCCTCGCTGCGCTTCGGTCAACAACTTCTGAGCGTGCCACCCAGCTATTGCGTTGCGATTCGAGCGTCCAGCCAAATAACATGATCGCCAAGCTGACCTTGTTCGCCTTTCTCGACGACTAGGACTACCAACTGAGCGTCGGTGATGTCGATTTCGACGGGAATTCCAGTTATAGCTTGTTTACGATCTGAAGTAGAAGGAGTGCCTGCTGTTGAATCACTCGTGGCTTTGTTTGAAAGCGTCGCCTCCCATACAGTCTCGAGCTTCCCACTGCGAACGAGCATCACCTTGCAAAGCGCATTACCCAACTTCGATTCTGGATCAGCCATGTGCAGTTCGGCAAGCAGCTTAGCGGGCGAACGATCCCATCGATAGGCAACTTGTGAAGCCCCATGCAAAGCTAAACCATGGAAAACAATCCCAGCGTGCCGTTGCGATCCCAGTACAAGTGGCTTACCGTAAACATCTTCATTAACACCAAGACTAAACTCCAACGTGCTATCGGAAATGTGACGATAGGATGCTGGCTTGAGTTGATCCAATCGTTGCACTTTGCCGATGGGACTATTCTGAACAAATGTGACAGCGCGAACAAACTCGCTCACGTCGTCCAATGAGGCAACTTTTGCCAACGATGGCAAAACAAAATTTGCTTTTCCATCGGCACTACTGAGTTCAACAGCCCGCAAAAAACTTCCGTCATCAATGCCGATTTGCAGAGCAGGTTCTGCGCTTACTTCGGAAAATAGCGAAGGACTGAAAGCCAAGGCGGCGATCTCTTCGAGAGGCACAGTGACCTTTTGATCTGCAACCTTGATGGATAGCTCCTTCGTATCTTCGGTTAGCGATTCCAGTTCGATGACGCCAGTTAGTTGCTTTCGATCCCGCAGCCAGACAACATCGTTTTCCCCCGACAGCGACTTGAGCGTCTGTTCCATCGCAATCCAATCCGCCATGGATGCTACCGGCGTGTAGACAACAGCTCGGATGGAACGAAAAGGTAACTCGGGTAAATTTAACCATTTGCTTTGGAGCCGCAGTTGGTTGCGATTGCTAAGCTGGACTTGGCCACTCAACCAACTCCCGTCGCTCATCCACACAGCTTGACTACCAATGATGCTGCGCCAACTTCCCCAACGCACAACCTGCTGAGTGGCAATGGTCTTGTTTCCCGCAGACGCAGCGACCGAGAATTCCAACTGCTTGCCTTGAATACCCGTCAGCTTGGCTTCCTTAAATCTCTTGTCCGCCAAATGTAATGGTTGAGTGTGTTGGTCTTGAGCAAACAAGAAGCCTTGCATTGTTGTCGTAGTCAATATCGACATCGTCAAAGTCGATAGGACAACCCAAAACACGTTCAGACCTGATCGCAAACGCCAGGAAAAAAGACGCATCATTCAGAGTTCTTTCCATCAAGCCATCTATCGGAAGTATTGGATTTCGGGCCGAAGGCCCAGCAATTTACCTAGCCCAGCCCATCGGGCTGGGTGATCGAGCAGGTGTAGGTTAAGGGCCAACGGCCCTCTGTTTTTCGCGCGAATTGCGTACCCAGCCCTTCAGGCTGGGCTAGGTAAACGGACAGGGCTTCGCCCCTAAAACCAAATAACGCAACTCAAAAACGAACGCTTCGTGGTTGGTATTAAGTCAACAAGGATGCGACTAATTCAAAAACTAGAATTTACGCCCACCACCAGGCGGATTCTTTTTTTGAACCCCTTCCAAGATCGACTCCAACGGATCGGCCTTAGGCTTTTCTAAGCGTTTCGGATCAAGGCGTCGAACCGCTCCAGCGTTGTTCGCTGACTTAGCTTGGTCATAAACATCCAATTGCCCACGCTCAGGCAGCGCCTCACCAGGAGGCAGTGCGAGCAGCCCAACACTCTTCGGCTGATAGTTGATATCTTCGATTTGGTTCGGGCTCTTGCCAGTCCGGTCGATAGCGATCGACTGGAGAAACTCTTCATAAACGCTTAGGTCATAAAGGCTGACAGAGGGAATTTGAGTCACGTACTCTTGTCGATTCCATCCACCAAGAGGCGCTTGAATCTCTACGACTTCGACCAGCGTCGAACCTGGATCACGCTCGACGGTAATCGTAGTAGATCGATTGGACTCAACGCGAACCTCCTTAACCACTTGTCCACTTCGCAGGTCACCTACGAGAACAGTGAGTGCATACTTGTGCGAATTCACAAGCTCGACTTCGGCCGGCGGCAACGGCGGATTGGGTCGAATCTCGCGACTAATGCTCCTCCAAAACGGCTGTAGTGTGTTTACGAAGACCGGAGGTGGAGCAATCGGCACCCACATTTGCGTTGGGAGAGCCAACATGGGCTGCATGCCTAGATTGCCTCCACCCAAGTGCGTTAGGTAGTTACCGACAAATTGAGCGTTCTCAAGCAGGAACTGGTTCGGAGCCAGATGCCCATGGGAGACTCGCCAAAGTTGTCGTGGATCTTGAGACACAAGACTTAGCCGCAGACCGGTTCGATCATTGGCCGAGATGGCCCATACCTGTCCATCGTTTTGCATCTGCAATCGAACCATACCTGGTCCTGCCGGAGCGACCCACCACATCGCGGTCGAACTGACCTCCGCGATACAACCAATTTTGGTGCCACGTTGAGCCATTGCCCATGCCGAGCCACCAGCGTCGTACGAAACCAAATGGATCGCTTGTGGCCCAGGTAATCGATTGATCGGATTGGCAATTACTCGTGAGAAAAAATCGCTTGTGCCAAAGCTCTTCCATTGCTTGCCCTGATACTCAATCTCCAACTGTTGCAGCGTCCCATCCGCTGGAAGCATCGGTCGATTTCCGCCTTGTAATGCTCCTCCCAAAGGCCGATTGCCAAGTGGGTTGGAGTTGGGATTATTGTTCGGAACAACCTGTGGATTGCCTAATGGATTATTGAGCGGGTTCACGGGATTGGCCGGAGGCTGGCCGGGGATGCTTTGAATTTGCATTCGACTCGCGCTGAACTGAACTCCAGCCGCGGTTGCTTCGCCGATTTGGAGATTGCCTGAATTGCTGGAAGGCCAGCGAAGAATCTTGCCAGTTGTCTTGTTGCGATAGCCCATCCACTGACCGTCGGCCGTGTCGTAGTTCAAATCGCGGCCGTACGTATTCACGCCACCCTGAGAATCGATTACTTCAAGCTTTGCTTCTGTGAGGTAAGCTTTCGAAGTCAGCCCCAATCCTGGGGCGGAGAGCGTGAACTGCTGTGCTTGTTGAAATTCAGCTTGAACCGGTAAAGCTTGAACAACATAGCCTAGCACGGCAATGGCGATCATCGTTAGAAAAGTTCGCGCTGTCATAATGGTATCCTTCGTATTCAGTCTATCGCTGAAAGATCGGCAACACAGTTCTAGGCATATTCAAGATCAAGCAAGCCATCGCGGTTCCATACTCGGAACTGTTGTAGTCGAACCAGCCGCCACGAGCGTTTCGCATGGTCAAGAGCGTTCGCTTCAATCCGCGATACCAGTTCTGCCAACCCGTGCCGCCTCGCAGCCAGAATGCTTGAGCCGAATAATAATGAGCATAGAAGAAGAAGTTGTTTCTTTCCAATGAATTGTTCGAGGCTGCGTTCGAAATCAAGAACTGGAAGCCGTTGTCGATTTCAGGCCCTTCGTAGATGCCTGCATTGTACAGAGCCACAATTGCAGCAGCCGTCAACGGAAAGCGACTCTCGCCACCTCGCAATTGGTACATGTAGCCACCATCGGCATTCTGACTGCGCCGGACGTAGTCGACCGCGCGATCAATAGTCTGCTTGGGAACACCGAGGCCTGCGTTTCTGGCAGCGCGAAGTGCCATCATCTGACTGACGGTCACCGACAAGTCAGCGTCTTCTGGAGCTGGGGCGTATCGCCAGCCTCCCTGAGGATTCTGCGTATCACGGATCAAACGTACTGCGTCGGTCAACTTCGAACGAATGTCCAATTGACTGTCGGTTCCGAGTAGCTCGGATAAAAACAGCGTCCCAAATCCGTGATCGTACATCGGACCGTGGCTAGTGTTGGAGTTCGAGCAAATGAAGCCGCTGCCCTGAACTTGCGAAAGCACATATTGTCCGATCTTTCGCAGCGACATGCCTGCTGGACCAACTCCCGATCTTACGCCGCGGCTCAAAAGCGCCAGACCAGCCAACGAACAAACGCCGACCCACTTACCTTGGTCGGCAGACTGAAATGATCCATCTTCGCGTAGCTGAGAAACCAAGAAGTCCAAGCCACCGCAGATCGCTTCATCGACGACCGAATCGTAGAGATCGTCTAAATCTTTACGTGGCGGAAAAAGTTCAGAGGCTTGAGTTGAACTTTGCTCAGTCGAGCCGAGCGCTGCAAACGCTCCACAGCCCATCAAGTATCCAGCGCATTGACGCCGATTCAGTCTCACTTACGCTCCCCTTCTTCCAAGAGCGCGCGATAGTAGGCTTCGATACGCTCACGGTAGCTAGGCAGGAACTCCTCAACCATTCGTGATTGCATTTGTGATCGGACACGAGTTGGAAGATGTCCCCAAACGCTTTGCTGAAGGGCAGACGGGTCACTTGTTCGCACGGCTGCGTCGGCCTGCTTGCCACGCGAGCCTGGGCCGTCAGCCGCTTCGTTTCCTTGCTCCGTGGAGCTATCAGACTTGCCTTGACTCTGCTTCGATTGTGGCTTTGTTTGCGGCGGTTGTTTTTCAGATGAATTCGATCGCTGACTCTGCTGCTTCTTTTGCGACGAAAGTTGCATCGATTGATCTTGCTGCTCCAGTTGTTGGATCAGATCGTCCAATCGCTTAACGATTTCGTCTTGCAACTTCACAGTCTGTTGGTCGCTACGACCTTGCTGCATCATCGATGCTGCCGAATGCATGTTGTCCCGAACTACAGCGAGCGGATTGGAATCGCTAGCACCCATCGCTCGCGCATCAGTGCCTTGGGGCGAAGCATTGGCTGGAGATTTCTTCGGCAGAGTTGCATTCTTGTTTCGCACCGAGTCTGCGGTCGGAGCACTGGTTTCGCCAGCCCCGGACTTTTCATTTTCGGGTTGTCCCAGCAACTCTAACAGACCTTCGGTAAGCTTAGCCTGCTCGTCCTGCTCTTTTGTTGGGACGCCGGATGGTGATGGCGATGTTTGCTGAGGGTTTGGCGATGCTTGCGGAGGAGATGTTGGTGAGGCGACTTGCGCGAAGGCATTGTGAGCGGATACACAGCCAAGAATGAGAGCCACTAGCGTAGACGTAACGTTCCAACGAATGCAGCCCAACCTTTCGGAGCCGCCTTCTTGAATTTTTAGTGCGTTGATCATGGTTACGTCTCCGGCTATTCTTGCTGAGCTTGAATCTGTTCGATCAATCGCTCAAGCAATTCACCCAATTCTTGTTGCTGTCGAGTCAAATCGGCCAATCGCGTTCGACGCTCCGTTTCATTTGAGCCATCCAGCGAGGCGGTTTGCTGCTTCAACTCCAATTGTAACGCTCGAATCAACTTTAAGCTCAAAAGCGGCGGCAAAGTCGACTGTTCGTCGTCCTTTTGTTGCTGATCTGTTGCATTCTCCTCGTCCGAATCCTGCGGCGGCTGCTGGGCTTGCTTTCCAGACAGCGCTTCAGTGACCATACTAAGCTTTCGCAAGCCCGCGTCTGAGGCATTGATTGCATCAGGGTCCAAGCGATTGCGTTGAGTCGCCGCCAAAGCGCGAGTCAAATCGATTTCGGCTTGTTGCAAAACCCACTCGAAGGCTTGCAACTGTGACGCGGCGGGCAGTGATTGCCGAAGATCATCGCGAATGTTCGTCTGCTTTTGTTGCAACGCTCGAGATAACTGACTGAAATCCGCGGGAAGAGGTGGAGTAGTTTGTTGTTTAGCCAACTGAGCGTATTGCGGCACCAATTCACGTTGACGCTTCGCTAGATCGCCGACTAGACTCGCCAATTCGAAAACCTGCTGTTGCAAGACTTGCTGGTTTGCAGCTTCGGCCTGTTTCTCAATCTGTTTTGAAAGTTGGTCGAGCTTCTTCGCGGCCAACGTTGCTTGTTGAGCTGCTTGTTGCGCGCCGGCGGGCGATCGATTTTCACTAGCACGTTGTATAGCCTCTTGTTGATTCTGAACCGCGGCTTCTAACGTTGCACTGGCTTGATCATCTCCCTCGACCTCGCTGGCCAAGCCAGCCGTCTGATCAGCGAGCGACTGTTGATCTTGAATCTGTTGTTGCAAATTCGAGTTTAAGTTTGGATCTGAAAATTGCCCTGCCAGTCTTTGTTGCGATTTAGCAAGCTGAGACACTTTGGCGCCAAGCTCTCGAAGTCGTTGTTCGCGACTGGCCAAGTCTCCCATCAATTCGCTCGATTCGGGTTGAACCAGTTTATCGATGGCTTGCTTCAATGCCTGTTGCACTTGCTTCTGCGATTGTAGCGTTTCACCAAGCTGCTGCGATCGAAGCTGAGTACCCGCGGTTCGCATCATCGACGCTGTACTGCTATCGACGAGCACTTTCGCAGCCTCACTTAATGCCGCAGAAACACCAGACGAATCTTCGGAAGTCGATTCGTTACTTTTCATCACCGTCGTTAACCATTGCTCAAGACCTGCCGCGAGATCCATTTGCTGATTCACTGCAACAGCCAATTGTTGGTCGAAGTCATTAGGCTGCCGCGTTAGACTGGCAACATTCAATTGATTCGTAGCTACAGATAGCTCGTCTTGCTGCTGAGCTAGACGCAAGAGCTGCTCACGCTGTCGGTTGATCGATTCAAGACTGCCCATTCCCTCGAGCAGCGAAGTCAGTTGATTGGCTGTATCCGATTGCTGGCCGTCAAGTTCTTTAGCCATTTCAGAGAGCTTCGATTTTTCACCACCGCCAAGCGATTGCTCTATCGCTGCTTGCCATTGAGCCGCGCTGCGCTGAGCCTTTGCCGCTGAACCGTTGCCCAAGGCGTCGATCTTGCTCTTCAACGCTTGAAGGTCGCTCGCCAACTGAGAACCTTCCAAGTCATTCTGCTTGAGCAGAGACAATTGAGCATCGATGGCCGCTCGCATGCTGTTCGGAGCATCGCTCAATTGCTGCTGAATAGTCTGTTGCAGTTGATTGACGCTGGTCGCTGCATCCAACTGTTGCTGCGTAGGAGGTTGCTTCGAATCAGTCGCTTCGATTGCCTGTGCGGTCTTCCGAGCTAGCTCTTGAGCGCTGCGTTGAGTGCTCAACAACTCACCCAATTGCTCAGCAAGTGAGCTTTGACTGGCCGCGATGTTCTCAAGCTGCCGCTGCTTGGATTCGATCATCAATCGTTCGACTTGACTCTTGCTTATTTGGCCTCGCAAGTCGCGGGCTTCCAGCCAAATGGAAACCTGATCCTGAGTCCCGAGCTGAACGTTCTTAGCAGCTAGCTCGGCCGCAAATTGCCAAACCTGTTGAACGCTTTGTTGTTTCGTAGCTGAAGGCGACACCTCAATGGGCAACTCCAGGGCTGGTTCGACTTCGTTGTTGATCGAGAGTTTGGCAACAATTTGACTCAAACCCCAATCATCGCGAGCTTGTCCGCGAATGGAGAAGGCTGCACCGATAGCTAGACTTTTCATCGGCGGCGATTCAAGAGTAATCTCCGGCGGGTCGTCGGGAAGCACTTCAATCTTCCACAATCCGGGCGAATCCAACAGCACGCCTTCGAGCGTTTCGAATCGAAAATTCCACGCCACCGATTGTTCTAGCTCGGCGAATTCTCCTTGCGATCCGCGGAGCACAACTTGTCGCTGCGTTGCATCGAGGCTGATTTGCCATGGCATCGATGTAGCAGTCGCGGAGGAGAGCAGGGGAGTGCCCACGCTTGGCGTTACACTCTGAGTTGCACTTCCACTACTCTCAGCATTTGACTTTGTAGAAGACTGCGAGCTGCTTGACGGCTTTACCAAGACTTTGCGAACGGTCTTTTCCAATTCTCCCTCAAAGCGAACTTTACTTCCAGCGATGACTTGGATGCGCTGACCGATCAGTTCATAAGTTGTGTCGTTGTCCTTGAGCGAGCCGGTCAATCGTTCCAAAGCGGCTTCGTTGTCACGAAGATACTGAGGTGGTTGTATTTCAAAACGGAATCGCTTCCACCCTGGTACGTCCACAACGCGTATCGTTTGCCAAGGCATCTCAAGATCATCGCCTCCTACGGCACGAACTTGGATGTCTTGGTTGATGGTCGGCAGACTTGCCACTGCGATTTCGCCAACCAGTTGAGCTGGGATGCTCACAGGAGCCGAATCACCTGCTAGTCCTTGACGCAATTCGATAACTACGTCATTGGGAAGTGGTGAACGTCGATCCGCAACTTCAACTTGAAGTATCGTATCGAAGCCCACAGCGCTAGGAAGATCTACGAAATAAAGCTGATCATTACGAGGCCATCGCACGCCTGACCAGGGAGCTAACAGCCGTTGCAGCGATGGCAAGCCAAGTTGCGGCCACACAGCCAACGATAAAGCTAACGCGGCGGAAACCAGAATCAACATCATGGCGACGCGTTTCACGCCATCGCGATTGATCAATTCCTCCCAGTTCGGCTTTTCAGGTTGAGCATGCCACTGGTCTAACACAGCCTGACGAAAGGTCGGACTACCAAACCTTGGATCGTTGGCGTCCATCTCAGCAAGCTGGACTGTGGTTGAAATGCGACCAGCCCACTGCGGTCGCTTGGCTTCGATCCAGCGAGCAATATCCAGCGGCCCAACACGCAATCGCCAAATCGGACTCCACCATCGAAAGGCCGCGTAGGCCGAAGCCGCAATCAGAGAGAAAAACGACAGCCATCGCAAGCCCGCCTCTTCGCGCTGGAAGAGACAATCCAGCAGCATCAACACGCCAAGCACCAATAGCGTTACCGCGACCCAACCCAGTGCAGCTCGATAACGCATGCAGTTCTCGGCCTGCTTCGCGACTCGACGTAAATCGTCCAAGAGATGCTGACTTGCATCTTCAAGTGGTCGTTGAGCTTCAAGGGTTGACTGGGAGTTTGCCACTTAGGGAACTCTCCGCAAAACTAACATTCTGACTTCTACGCCTTTGTCGCCCATGATGGTTGGAGCGGTGAGCTTGAGCGTATCGACCGCTTTGGGCAGATCGATCGGTCCCACGGTCAACGGAACGAACTTCTTCATAAGCGATTCGCTCTGACGCGGAACTAAGTCATGTTCGGCACCAAACGCGGGAGCATCGTTAGCTTTATCAACGCGAACCTTCGCAACTTGTCCTGCGAAGGAAAGTTCAATCTCCGTGCCAACGGCAGATTCAGGGCAAGCATAGTGAAGATCAATTACAAACTTGCCGGACTCCAAAAGATCGATATCCCAAGTGATCTTATCCTCGGAGCTTGTCCATTGCGTGAAGTAAGAACAGTTGGGTGCTTTGGCCGATCGCTGAACATTGCCATGCGGCTTGCCGTCTCGTGCTGGCAGGATCGTGGAATGAAAGTCTGGATGCCCGGCAACAAATGGCTTAGGCTTCTCGTCCAACTCGGCAACAACATCGGCTTTGAAACCATCCACGGCTTGCTGCAACTCCTTCGCGACATCTGGCTTTTGAGCAGCGATATTGCGACGTTGTCCAGGGTCCGCAACCATGTCGAACAACTGGCCCTTGGGATCTAAGCGATACTGTTGAGACCGCACGCTAACTTGTCGATTCTGATGCGAAAAGATCATCCGGTTTTGAAGGCTAACCTTCTCGCCCGTTAGCAGCGGGCGTAAAGTAATGCCATCCAGCGGTTGTGTTTGAACTAGCGGCACGCGAGCCAAGTCAGCCAGCGTTGGCAACAAGTCCACGGCTCCACAAATCTGCGACACCAGTCTTCCTTGTTGAATCTCACCTGGCCAACTAATGAACAGTGGGGATCGAAGGCTGCCTTCGTCCAGACCACCCTTGCGACCTTTCATGTCGCCATTCCATCGAAAACTGTTGGGCCCGTTATCGCAAAAGAATACTACGATCGTCTTCTTCGTCAGATTGAGTTGATTTAAAGTCGAAAGGACTCGGCCAACATTCTCATCCACATTTTCCAACATGGCCATCGCTGCGCGAGTGAAGTTCACATCCTCTTTGTCTTCTTCCCTGGCCTTCATCGCATACTGACGATCTTTGTGTCGCTGCCAGAACTTTTCGGGAGCCTGCATCGGCGAGTGCGGCGAGGGAAGCGACAGATACATGAAGAACTTTTCATCGGCATGGCTCTCGATGAACTTTACCGCACGATTGGTCAAGTCATCGACGATGTAACCTTTGCCATCGACAAGACGACCGTTGTGTTCCAGTTGCGGCGAGTAATAGTCACCCCAGTGCCCCGAACAGAATCCGTAAAAGTCGTCAAAGCCGCGCGCGACAGGATGATAAGGATACTGCGAGCCGTTATGCCATTTGCCGTAGAGAGCCGTCGCATAACCCGCTGCACGGAAATGCTGCGCGATGGTGCGCTCGTTCAAGTTCAA
>CAYWNG010000103.1:0-14342 GCA_964458685.1 uncultured Pirellulaceae bacterium | reverse complement strand
CAACGTACAATTGAGCTTCGCCGCTTGGCAGACTAGCCGCAATCGAGTTAGCGACTGGTTACAGAACTAGCCGCCACGCGTTAGAGAGCGTTCCGCTTCGGAATACTAGCCGCCGTTCTGAACTAGCCGCCACGCGTTAGCGTCCGGTTTTGCAAGCATTCAAAAGCCGTTTGAGAGCAGACCTCGCTCCGTCTACACTGAGTTCCCACTTGCCGAAACTGCCTCAATTACCTAGGAAACCGGACGCTAACGCGTTGCGGCTAGTATTTCTAAGCGGGACGCTCTCTAACGCGGTTGCGGCTGGTTTTCAAAACCGAACAGTCTCTAACGCGTGGCGGCTGGTTCAAAACGTCCCTTCCATGTCCAACATCTTCCTGGACAAAATTTTCCAAAACTCTCGGGAAATTGGGCCAACTGCTATTGGGACTCGAATCGCAACTGTGGTAGTTTCTTTGCCCGACCCAAAATGCGCCTGTTGTCAATGATTGAGCTGCTGGCGTGTTGCAAATACTGGTATCCCGACCAGTTTCAGATTCTACCGAGGCAAAAGGAGGAGCCTTCATGCAACTCGTACACATGGATGTTAGTCTACCTGCGAGTCACTCGCGGCAACTTGTCGGTCCGTTATCTTCCGGATTGAATGCAGTCGTTGGACCGCGAGGCAGCGGCAAAACGCGATTGATTCGTTGGCTGCGTCAAGTCACAGCAGAAACTTACGGCAACGACTATGTTCCCGCCACACCCACGGCGGTCGAACTAGCTGGTGAAGTCGAGCTTCGCAACCACGGCACACCGATTCGCATTAGTCGCGATAGTTATGGTCGCGTCAGAACGCACCGAAGCAATGCCGATCATCGCGAACAGTTTTCACCAGCCACCAACTTCTCAACGAACTCAAGCGCTCGCGAACTGACCGCGCGTCAACGGCAAGCCTTCGCCATGTTGGCTGATATCAATGACACAGCGGCGAACGCCGAAGCAGCCATTGATGAGGTCGCACGTCGCTTCGGTCTAGAAGCTCGTGTCGAAGAGACTCGTACCAACGATCGAGATTTGTTGGTTGCTCGCGAGCGAGATCTAACGACTCGCCTGGACAGCTTGCAACGTCTAGCAACCACTCGCGAAGATCTGATTTCGCGCCGTCGAGACATCGAGCACAAGCTAGGTTCGCTGCGAGATCGTTTGGCTCATCAAAGCTACGACCCTCGATTGGATCGCAACCGATTGTTGGATCGTTATGCATCGATTGAAGCCGATTTGCAAGGCGCAGTAGCCGAACTTGATCAGGTCGATCGCGAGATTGCTAATGTAAAAGCAGAGCTCAAACAGTGCGAAATCGGCCAGCAAACCGTACAAATCGAACCTAGCTATCGTGAACAACTTCAGCAATTGGAAGATCGTCTAAGCCGCTGGCGAAAGACGCTTCGAGACTTGAAGGCCCATCGCGAAAGCCTTGAAAATCAAGAGACCGAAGCCAAGCTGGACCACCAAGTCGGCACACAACTTTCCGGCAGTCTGACCGCGGACCCTCGCGCGTCGATGCGATCGTTGGAAGCTCAGCTTCATCACGCTCGCAAACAACTGGACGATTTAATCGGACAATATCTGCCTCACGGTGCAGTTCGCCCGGCCGCGGATGCAACCGCGACTGGACTGCGAGCCGTTGATCCGCGAACACTTGGTGGTTATCAAGTACAACGCGATCCGTTTGGTCGTACTCATATCAGCTACGACAATTCTGCCGTTGGTTATGATTCGACGACTTTGCCTGAGATGCTGCGTTCGATGCAGCGTGACTTGCACGACATCTGCCATCAGTTGTCGCGACAAGAGGCGGCCACGGCAGCTTCAGCACTGAAGCAACAGACCGACCAGTTGCGTCGCGCGGAAACTGAATTGCTGAACTCAGTCGAAAAGCTGATTGAAGAGCGAGGCTTGTTGCTTCGAAAGATCGCCGATCATTACAACCTTACGAGCGACCAGCTATCGTTGACCTTTGGCGATTGGTGCCAATGCAACGACCATCCGCACCTTTACGATTGGTTGGTTCAAGAGGAAGCTCCACGCAAGTTAACGCGAGAAGTTGACGGACAAACTCGATCCAAGCTGGAAGAGAGTCTCCTTCGTTTGAACGCTCAGCGTCGCGAGGCCTCGCTGCGAGCCGAAGAATGCCGTCGACAACTGCGAGAAGCGAACCGTGCACGAGTCTCCATTCAGACTCGCCCGACTCCAGATACTCGACAAGCTGAAGAAGCCGATTTGTTGCGTGAACTGGATCTGATCACGGTTCAACTTTCCGACATGGATAGCCGCGATCGATTGGTCGCTGAATTGGATGAAGTGCGACGTCAATTGTCGCGACTGCCAATTGCAACGGTCAGCATGAGCGAATACCGTCAAGCCGTCGATCGCAACATCGTCGGGCTTTGCGGATCGTTGTATCAAGCTGGCGCTGCACTCAAGAGCGACTTGACCACCAGTCGACAATACGACACGGTCAATGGAACGATCTTCGAACAGCCGATGATTCGTAGTAACTATCAAGTTCCACCAGCTATCGTTCGGACCGCTCAGCGATTAGCCATCGGACAGCTTTTGGCACTTCGTGGTGATACTATTCCCGTGGTGCTCGATCAAACATTAGATGGATTGGACACTCAGCTACAGTTGGCAGCCGTTTCGCACATGGCGCTGGCCAGTCAACGTATGCAGATTGTTGTGATGACCGATGATTCGCATATTGCCGACTTGGTTCGACAGTATCGCGGCACGGTGGTCGGACTGCAACAAGTTCAAGTCAAACAGAATCTGGATGTCAATCGTCAATTGACCGCCTTTGCCAATGACCAAGAGGCCGACAAGTGGTATCAGCCGGTCGTTGAGCCATTGCCTCGACGCGCTCATGCCGAGTTCTACCTGAACTTCAATTCCTCAGTTGAAGAACATCCAGGAGTTCATCCAAACCTCGCTCACCAATGCCGAAGCCTGGGTGTATCGACCATTCGTGACTTGCTTGAAGTTGATCCACAGTGGTTGGCGGAGAGTCTGCGAGCGTCCGATGTAACGGCAGCTCGAGTATCGAACTGGCAAGCCGCTGCAGATCTGCTTTGCAATGTTCGCAATCTACGTCCGTTTGATGCTCGTATCCTTGTGGGATCAGGCATTCGGTCAGCTTCGGCTCTTTCTGCCATGCACCCCAGCGATCTTGCGGATCGCGTGGAGCAGTTCATGGCTACGGAAACTGGCCGAAAGATCTTGCGAAGTGGCAACAGTCATGAACTAGCCAGCATCACCAATTGGGTCGCTGCCGCGCGCCGCGGTTCCGCTCGGTTTGGTCAACAAGCTGGCTACAATCGCAACGGCTACGTGCCCGCTGGCTATGATCGTGGCGGCTATGACAATGGTCGCAACGGGTATTCAGATCTCGACTATCCAGCAGTCGATGTCGATATCAATGGCGATGTCGATGCGGACTATGCGAAGCCTGAATCGCGTGCGCCGCGAGTTCGCGAAGAGCGTCGCAGCACGCCTCGACCAGCTCCTGCCAACGACGCAACACGACGACAGCGCAACGACCGCGACTATCCGACCTTGGCAGATTCAGCCAAGGCACGTAGCGTCGATTCGGGCAAGAGTCGCAATGGAAGTCACAGTGCTAACCAGCCTGTCGTCCGCGCTGCGGCAAGTGCTCCAGCACCGGCCACTGCGAAGTTCTATCTCGATCTCGCTAGCGCGATAGTCGACGCACCATCGATTGGTGATCGCATGGCCGAGAAGCTCAATGCCTTGGGTATTTACACTGTCGAGAATTTCTTGGTGGCCAACGCCGAGTCGCTGGCGCAGAAGCTGGCCAATCGTCGCGTCAATGGCGAGACGATCAAGGCTTGGCAAGATCAAGCTCGCCTAGTTTGTCGCATTCCAAATCTGCGAGGCCATGACGCGCAGTTGTTAGTCGCTTGCGGCATCACTTCGCCGGAAGCTCTTCGAGGTCTATCCGCAGAAGCGGTGCTGAACAAGGTGCTCGCTTATGCGAAGAGTTCCGATGGACAACGCATTTTGCGTGGAAGCAAAGAGCCAGATTTGGCTGAGGTCAAAGACTGGATGACTTGGGCTTCGCACAGTCGCGGGATCAACGCAGCTTAATGAGCTGACACTGACTGAGAACTAAGATACGCACAAAAAAACTCTCCCAATATCCGGGAGAGTTTTTTCTTTTCAAGTGTAATGCGGCCGGGACGCAGCCAGGACTCCCGCGGACCGAAGAACGCTATTTCTTCTTGGGCGGCTTCTTCGCGTCGCTTGAAGAGTCTTTAGATTCAGCTTTGGAATCTGCAGGCTTTCCACTCGCGGACTTGGCTGGTGCAACCTTTGCAGGAGCTACCTTCTCTTCTGCTGTTGCTTTGGCGGGCTTAGCCGCTTCTGGCTCGGGTGGTTGTTGTAACGGCTGCCAATCGAAGCCCAGGCCGATTCCGCCCAACAGATCTGTTGGTACAGTACCGTATCGGACACGGAACATTGGTGCATACTGTTTCATGTAGGCTTGATTTCCAGCCGGGCAATACTGACGTCCATTGCCTTCGATGGCGGCGACTTTGTTGATACGGCTAGAGAGAGACGCCGAGTGCAAGAATGATCCACCCACACACGTTAGGTCTTGGAAGCAGGTAAACATCTTGTACTCAGTCGCTGCTGCGGCCATCAGCAAACACTCGCTGTGCCCCTTGCATGCCTTAAGCGCGATGCCTGTATAGCCACGCTGTCTCGCAAGTTTCAAACTGGCTAAGTCGGTCAGCGACTCATCGATCACAATTGGTCGAAGCCTAGAAATGCGGTGTACGGTCATCTCTGTGCGAATCGTCAAGTCTCTCGGCGTCGGTTGCTCGATGTACTGCAATCGATCGTGCGATAAAGGACTGAGTCGTTCCAATCGTTCTAGCAAGTCGATGACATAGTCTTCGTCGGGGCATTGTTCGTTGAAATCAAACGACAGTCTCCAAGTTCGCTCGGAAGCAACGATTTCGCAGATTCGTGTGACTTCAACGATTCGACCGACATCCCAATCAATGTTGTTACCGGCTAGCTTCAGTTTGAGGTGACTGATACCATCGGTCTGAAGCCACTCTTCGAGCGTCTCTGGATAGCCGTCGTTCAACCGACTCTTCAGGTCCTCTGCAGACAGCGGGTCCAACGCTCCGACCAAATGGTACAGAGGCATCGTGGGCTTAGGCTTGCTCAGGATGTAATCACTCGGGTACTTGCCAACAAAGTCCTCGCCAAGATAAGCGCTCAAATCCTGATTGAGAAATTCTGCAGTCAGGCAATCAAAGCTGCTGAGCTTAAGGTTGCGACCGAAGGCATCGTGAATCGCAGCTTCCAGTGGACTAAGAGCCATCATGGCGGCGAGTTTGGGAATGCCGCCTTGGATCTTGTATTCCGCATCAAGTTCGGCAACTACCTGCGTACGCAGTTCGGCAAGTTGATGAGTGACTTGGAAAGGATCGCCAGTCAGCTTGCCCTCCTCGGCACGCTTGGCGACTCGATTGGCCAGTTCCAGGAGAACTTTGAGCGTAATTTTGGAGGGCAATTTGCTGGGCCAAGCCCAAGCCGTACCCATAGTCATCTCACCGATGCCAGTGGCTTTTTTCTTGCCAGCCGCCGAACTCACTTCGATTTCAGTGCGCAGAACGCAAACATCTTCGACGACTCGCCCGCCAAACTTCATGGGCTGGCGATAGTTGTAGCTAGCAGTACTATTAGCTACCGATTGAATGGTGATATCTGTGGACTTGGCCATGTTCGACTCTTAAGCTGGTCGGTTGTAAAACCTTGACACAGCCCGAGCGAACTGTGGTCGCAGGCTGTGCTTCACCGAACTCCCAGAAAGTGGGCGATGGCCCAGCAGGAGGGGGCATTCAGTGAGAATCGCACTAGATTAGCACATCCAACACCCGTACGGCAGGTCTTGACTTGCGAAAATTTCTAATGGTTTCCGCTGGTTTGAGCCCTATTTCGCAAACGCCGTGAAGCAGTATTTGTGTCGACGCTTCGAGCCTAACACCCAGAAATTCAAGTAGTCCGGAGCCTTAGACACCGCCTTCGACACCGCCTTCGACACCGGCAGAGGGCATGTTGGACCTTCGGCCCTAACGAAACATCAGCTTGCGGAGTTCCGTAAGTGCGACTTCGGGATCGTTGACGACGGGGGTTATTGCTATTAGTAGCAACGCGAATCCAACTGCAATCATCAACCAGCCCGTCTTGCCCGGCGTGCAGGTCGTCCGCGAACCAGACTTCACAAACTCGCGCTCCAGCTTCAGCCAGTCCGGCAGATTGTTCAGCGTCCCAACAACTCCGACGCTATTGACATAGTACCCCAGCGTGGACTCGGCCGACAGTTGAAGCCCACTGCCTGGGAGCGAAAGCACTTCTCCGTACCAGGACGCATTCGGATCGATTGTCTGAGCGGCGGCGAGCAGTGTCGCTTGGAATTGACTTTTGGACATGCCGTAGGCGATCAGCCTCGGCCTGCTCCACATGGTCACAATCAACAAGGCCAGAAAATAAAGTCCGAACATGGGCAGCCAGACCCATCCGGGCCATCGGGAAGCTGCATGTGTCGGGAAGAACAATTGCATCGGCCCCACCGCAGCCAAACCAGAACAGGCAATTCCAAGCGTCAGCATGTCGCGCCAGCCGCTGGTTACCAACGGCCTACTACGCAATCGAATCGTGCCAATCAGCACGAAATAGATTGCTAGAGGAACGGCAGCGATAGCAACTTGCAGCGTGTTCACTTGGATGCTTTTCCATAACCTGTAATCCAGAAAAACTGCTTGACCTTTCAGCAGTAAAGAATGCTATCGTAGGTTAGCTGATCGTAGATGTCCAGAAGTTAGCATTGGCGATGATGTTAGCTTATTTGGGAATCTGGCCTGTTCGCGACCGACGTTTGTTGTGAATTACTTTGAAAAGGGACGTCGCTAGCAATAAAACGCATCCTGCTGTGCCTGTAATCGGTGCACCAATTACCAAGCCAGGAAAGTACAAGCCCCCCACGAATCCTTGCCAGCCCTTGGTTCCAGCAAACGGTAGACCCCAAATTGCTGCGATGAGTCCACCTCCAATAACTCCGACAAGACAACCGATCAAGGCTCCGTTGAGGGCACTCAGCAAAAGACGCCTTATCAAAGCTCTGCCCGGTTCATTTGTTCTTGAATCAGTTTGTTGATTGTTGCTTACCATTCGTTGTCACCAATATTGGGTGCCGACAACCTCGACGACCAAAGCGTTGAGCCTCATGATTCAATGCTGTCATTAAGAGTTTCTGAAACGATTCTTGGGAAATTTATTCTATGCAAAGTAATTTTGGCAAATTGTAGCGATCAATCAAAGTTTACCGGGGCGGGCGACGATAAACCTGATGTCATCCTAGTGCGAGATGTATTTCGTTGCATAGGTACTAAGATGACAGGGGGGTTCGACAACAAGATTCCGTCGCTGCATTAGCCAGCATTAAGGCCATCACCTCGTAGGGATGGAGCCTTCGTGCGTGGACAGGCGACCGGCTTGGTAGGAACCTCGCTGTGATGAGCCGTAGACTAATTCGCTGGGTAGCTTTGCTTCAAGTCGGCCTAACTGTGCTGACTGGTTGTTCGCCAACTCGGCCGTTTTACAACCGGAACAATCCTTCGCTGGCCAATTATTTGGATCAGGCGATGAGCATTGAATATGCGGACGTAGAACATACGAGCCTGCCCGAGGCCACTCAGACGTTCGAGCCGTTTTCGCACGAAAACATGCCGACGAAATTCCACGATTGGTCGTTGGAAGATTGCGTCTCCATTGGTTTGCAGAACGCCAAGATGTTGGTTTCAACTCCTGGGGCGAACTCTCAATCGGGTAGCATGGCTGGATCTATCTTGAGTGCTCAGCCTGGCCAGACTCCAAGCGTCTATGATCCAGCGTTGGTAGCACTGACCGGCAACACACAACCGCTGACCATCGACAGCCAAGGCAATCGCGTGTCGCAACGTGGTTCGGTACGAGCCAACCAAGTTGGCGGAGTCGAACAAGCGCTGAGTGAGTTTGATGCACAGTACTCGACCATTTTTGGTTTCAACACTACCGACCGACCGCGTAACGTTGGTCAAGGTAACGTCTTCAATCCACAGTTGTTCAAAGCTACCGATGCGACCCTGCAAAACGCGTTGTCGAAGAAGTTGGCTACAGGTACGGTTGTGACTGCTCGCGCTAACACGGTGTACTCCAAGAACAACGTCCCGGCATCTGGTAACGCAATCGGATCGACCAACTTTGGTCGCGCCGTTCCTAGCGACTACACCGCATCGCTCGAAATGCAAATTAGCCAACCGTTGATGCGAGGTCGAGGCACGCTGGTGAATCGAATCCCAGTAGCTCTATCACGAATCAATGAAGACATCGCCGTTCACCAGTTCGAAGCTAACGTCCGCAACCTGCTGCGAGACATCGAACACTCGTATTGGGATCTGTACCTGGGCTATCGCGCCGTTGAAACTGCGGTCAAGGCTCGCGATCGAGCTCTGAACCTGTGGCGAACAGCTAAGGAACGTGAGAAGAATAGTGACACCGCTCCAGCAGCCGTTGCACAAGCTGCCGCTCGATTGGCACAGTTTGAAGCTCAACTTAAAATTGCCATCATCGGTTCCAATGTGCCAGGCAACGATCCGTCTGGCTTAATTGGTCGCGAACGAATTCTTCGTGAGAAGCTCGGCTTGTCGCCAAACGATGGCTTCTTCATTCGTCCTTCCGACATGCCTAGCGAAGCTCGTGTGAATTTCGAATGGGACAGCGTCAAGATGGAAGCTCTTACTCGCAACACCGAAGTGCGAATTTCCAAATGGGCGATCAAGCAACGCGAGCTAGAGCATATGTCTGCCAAGAATCAACTGCTTCCACAATTGGATCTGGTTGGAACCTACCGTTGGTTGGGCGTCGGCGACAACTTGATCGCTGCTCACCGAACCGGCTTGGCCTTCCCGAATCCAGGGTCGTACGCTGTAGAAAACCTGTTGAATGGCGATTTCCAAGAAGTTGGAGCTCGTATTGAATTTACGCCGACACCACTGGGTGCTCGTCGTGAAAAGGCCAACATTGGCGCTACGCAAATGGGCTTGAAGAAGTCGCACGAAGAACTCAAGTTGAAGGAAATCTCACTGGAAACGAAGATCAGCGAGGTTTGGCAGAGCATGACGAGCGGCTTTGTCACGGCAATCGATTGGTCCCGTCAGGCTCAGTTCCACCTTGATGAAATCAGCAAGTACGAGGAACAGATTGCTAACAGCAGCGGTGACATTAGCCAACTGTTAGACTTGATGTTGCGAGCTGAAGAACAATTGGCCCGAGCTCAATTGCAATACTACCAATCGTTGGTCGAATACAACAAGTCGATCGTTAACATTCACTACTACAAGGGATCTCTGTTCGACTTGAACAATGTGTCTCTCGGAGAAGGTGCTTGGGTCGAGAAGGCTTACTGGGATGCCGAGCGTCGAGCCGAAGAGCGAGCTGGCGGGATCTACTTCGACTATGGTTACACTCGTCCAAGCGTATTCAGCCGAGGACCGGTTGAGTCGGGCGGAGTTACTGAAGGCAACATCTCCGATATGTCTCCTCGAGTGAAATCAAGCCAGCCCGAAGAGGTTGAAGCCAAAGAGGCCGATGAGTCGAAGGAATCGATCCTCGACAAAGAGAAGAACGACAAGAAGAACAACGATGGAGTGAAGAGCACCAGCCGCATGCGAGAGGGACAACGCCCAATCACTTTGCGTCCATCCGCTGGACAAAACTCGGGTGTAAAGCCAGCCTCCTCGGAAGCTCCTATCGTTCGTGCAGATCAGTTTCAGTGGGGTGACTTAGGTATCGATGATCAAGCTGGAATGCGTCCTGCAACTAGCAACAATCTGCGCCAAGTCCCTGCTTCAACTGGCTCAAACAATTCTACAGTTCGTCAAGATTCACCTAATGCTCCCGTAGTCAAGGGGCCGAATCAAAGCAGCAACACTTCCACCCAAGGAACACAGATCCCATGGAGAAGTCGCAACTAGTTTACTGCGGGCCAGAGATCATCAGCCCGCTCAACCGCTCGATAAACAGTCTGCCAAAAGCAATCAATCGACGTTCTGAAGCTCAAACCAAAATCAGCCAGACGAACTCAACCAGTCAGATCCATCAGCCGAATCAAGAATCGCAAACCTCCCACCGGCTGATCAAAGAAATTTAAGCGTACAGCTTGATGCTGTGAACGAGTGCTGGGGGGCACTTTAAGGGGCCGAGGTTATCAAAAATAGCCTCGGCCCTTTTTCTTTTTTATGGCTCTCACGTAGCCACCGTCGCCATCGTCGCCAGACGGTGGACGGCAGACGGTGGACGGCAGGGTAGGTTCTTACCTGCCGGGAAGAACCACGTTTGATTTTACTAAGCCGTTGTACTTGCGCGACGACCAGCCATCTCGAAGCAGCGCTTAATGAAATCTCCGCGTCCACTATCAACGCCGCGTCAATCGTGGTCAAACCCGGCAGGAATTTGACCTACTCAACCATCCTACGCCAAAGACTGAATGGCCTCTCCAAGCTTGCGATACTTCAAGTACAACTGATCGTAAGCAGCCTGATGTTCTCTGTTGGGCTCAATCACTTTTTGCTGACCCTGCGGCGCACTGGCCATGGCTTGCGCAGCAGAGATGACCGAGCTAAATCCGCTCTTCTCTTCGCCTGCGGCTAACATGCCTAACACCGCCGCGCCAACGGCACAGCCATGTTGACTTGGATGGATCTCAACGGGAGCCCCCAACACATTCGCGTAAACTTGGATCAGATCAGGATTGTGGTGCGGAAGTCCGCCAGTCGCAATGAACCGATTCACAGGTACACCACCATCACGTAACAGCTCCACAATCCAACGCAGTCCGTAAGCCGACGCTTCCAAGAGGGCTCGATAAAGTTGTGCTGGTTGTGTACCAAGGGTCAGCCCTACAAAGGCTCCCTTCAAGGCCCCATCCATAAGCGGCGTTCGACAACCGTTCATCCAGTCCATGCACAGAACGCCGTTCGCTCCCGGTGGTAGGCTTCGAGAGTCGGCAGCGAGCTTTTCGAAACCGTCTTGGTTAAGCAACTTGACGAGCCAAGCGAATGCATCGCCCACAGCGGCTTGTCCCGTTTCGTATCCGAAGAGCCCAGGCAGAATACCGCCTTCGACGACTCCGGCAATTCCATCGACAGGCTTGTGATGCGGACTGTTGAGCATATGACAACTGCTGGTACCCATGACCATCACTAGCGCCCCTGGCTCGGCAGCTCCAACACCCGGTACGGCTGCGTGAGCGTCGATGATCGCGGCTGAAACAGCAATACCGCCAGGCAGGCCTAAATGTTCCGCCATCGTTGGTTGCAGATATCCAGCTAGCTCACCCGGCGAGAGCAACTTGCCGGGCAATTTGTTTTCGGTAGCTTCAACAAGCTTGGGATGAACCGCTTCAAGAAAGCCGCGACTCGCATAACCTTCCATTGGCGCCCAAAGCGCTTTGTAGCCAGCTTGGCATGTCGATCGTGGAAGCTGACTTGCGCTTCCTCCGACTAATTGCCAGACGAACCAATCACCAGCCTCTAACCAAACTTCGGCTGCTTCCGCAACCTTCGGTGCCAGTTCGATGGTCTCCAACATCTTGGGGAAGAACCACTCCAAGCCGATCGTTCCACCATAACGTTTAAGGAAGGCTTCGCCGCGCTGGGTGGCGATCTCGTTCATCCGTCGCGTCTGCTCGATCGCCCCATGATGCTTCCACAACTTGGGCCAAGCCAGCGGTGTATTGCTGAATCGAGGCAAGTTGGCTAAAGGCGTTCCATCGATCAAGGTGGGCAACATTGTGCAACTGGTAAAGTCGACGCCTATGCCAACGATTCTGGAAACATCCACGCCCGATTCGGTAATCGCTGCTCGCGTTGCAACAGCAGCCGACTCGATCCAATCCTGAGGTGCCTGCAGCGCAAAGTTCGCGGGCAATGGAACAGCGCTACCGGGAAGGGTCTGGATGATTTGTCCGTGCCGATAGTTGTGCGTCCCGGTGCCAAGCTGCTGACCAGCGCAATCGACTAAGATCGCTCGGACGCTTTCGGTTCCAAAGTCTAAGCCCAATGAGACAGGTGAGTTTTTCATTAGCAGGCTCGATGAGTTTTCGTCGTATGCGATTGATGAAAACGCTTGTTCGCGTTAGCCCGGCGGCCACTTGAGAGCTCGTCCACCTAAGATGTGGAAGTGCAAGTGATCCACCGACTGTCCACCATCCCTGCCACAGTTCACCACGACGCGATAGCCCGACTCGGCAAGCTCCAATTGTCGAGCTACCTTTTGAATGGTCAGCCAAAGATGTCCCAGCAGCGGTGCATCTTCGTCTTCCAATTGCTCAAGCGACACGATCGGCTTTTTCGGGATGACCAGGACATGCACGGGGGCTTGAGGCGAGACATCGTGAAATGCTAAGCAGCTTTCGTCTTCGTAGACGATCTTGGCCGGGATTTCTTTGCGGATGATCTTTCCAAAAATCGTGTCGCCCATCGTAGTGATACTCCGATTCCAGGTAGTGAATTATGCAGTTAGTTGATCGTGTAGAAGAATCGCGTGAGATGGTAGAACACCGGAGCTGCAAAGCACAGTGTGTCGATGCGATCTAAAACGCCAGCATGCCCCAAGACCAGCGATCCGTAATCATTGACGCCTCGATCACGCTTGATGGCGCTCATCGTCATTCCGCCAAACATCCCCATTCCGCCGATGACCATTGAAATGCAGGCCGCTTCCCAAATGGTGAAGGGAGTGACCCACCACAACACCGCTCCAGCAATCCCCAACGACAATGTTCCTCCAAGAAACCCTTCCCAAGTCCGACTGGTACTGATCTCTTTAGCGATCATCCGCTTGCCTACGACTTGTCCCCAGGTCCACTGAAGGATCTCTGAGAGTTGTGTGAGCAAAACGAAGAAGCACAACAAGCCTGCCGTGCTGCCATGCCAACGTTCGCCGCTGGAGGTGTACAGTTTGAGGTTGAGTAGAGCCGGTGCGTGGCTTAGCGCATAGACACAGATCAACAGCCCCGAAGTAATCTGAGCGGATCGTTCGAGAAATCGCTTGGCGTCACCAGCCATGGCAATACGCGCGGGGACAAAGATCGTTGCGTACACTGGAATCATAATGCTATACAAGCCGTAGAAATCCCAGCTTGGCACAATTCGCTCCATGCCGATCAGCAAGTATTGAAGCGGAGTAAAAACGATCAGCGCCCAGAATAGTGCTCGATGGTCACCGCGACGCGTTGGAGCCATCGTGATGAACTCGCGCAGCGCCCAAAACGAGGTCAAGAAGAACAGCACTACGATTCCGACAGGATGCACGGCCAAGCTGAAGGAGAGAATCGCTGACATCAACCACCAAGCATTCACTCGCTGGCGGAATCTGCGCACCAAAGCCGGATTGACCGACTCTGAAGGTTGGCGACGCAAGTACTGTCCAACGATCGAAGCAATGGCCAATGTAACCAACAAGACGCCCAACAGCATATAGGTTGGAAAGAGGTCTGCCGCTTCCAATCGCCGAGTCTCGTCCGCTGAGGGGCCACCTTCCACTGAGGGCGACGTAACTTCATTTGTGGACTGACCTGAAGTCAAGGCTGTCGCAGTCTCCTGATTGGCATTCGAAGGAGGAGGATTCGAAGGAGGAGTACTTGAATCCGACTGCGTCGCGGTAGCTGGGTCAGTCGCTTGATCTGTCGCTTGATCATTGGATTGCGAGTCGCCTGTAGTTTGGGCAACTGGATCTGAAGTGCTCTTCTGTTCGAGCGATGTTACTTCCTCAGACTTGGGCGCGTTGGCAGAATCAGGTGTAGCAGACGGTGTAGAATTTGACTCACCGGTTGGACTAGCTTCTGTAGGCTTCTCGCTTTGAGGCGTCGTAACAGTCGTATCAGCACTGGCTTGGGGAGGGTTGGCTTCTGAAGTGGGCGCTTCTGAAGAGGTCTGTGGTGGATCGACTAAGACAGTTGTCTCCGACGCTGGAGATGTCGTCGGAGCGACAGTTGCATCCTGAGCGCAGCAACGACCGCCAATGTGACTCGAAGCCAACCCAAGGAGGCCTAGGAGTGCGACAAAGAGTGCTGGAAAGTTGCGAAAATGGACCACCGGAATTGGGAGACTGTCAGAGTTATGGTTTTCGAAACCGACCATTGTATCAAACAACCGGCTAACAAATAGTAGCTGGCAGGCTTGAGGCTTGAGACTTGAGACTTGAGACTTGAGACTTGAGACTTGAGACTT
>CAYWNG010000102.1:0-14421 GCA_964458685.1 uncultured Pirellulaceae bacterium | reverse complement strand
CGCATGGATCAAGTTCTGATCGCCACCGCTGTTCTTGAAGTTGGTACTAAGTAGGACTTGCCCCCGCGTCGCGCCCGATTATCCAGCGGATAGTGCCAGAGCAGTGGAGCTTAATCCAACGCGTTGGCGCATTAGCCGGGGACGGTAGGTAATGGCCGGAACTCTCATGCAGTCCCTCGCTGACGCGGCGGGTTGAGTGCCGGCCTGCAAAGCCACCTTCCGCTAGCGGGCGGCGGTCATATCCCGGGAGCCGACACTTTTTTTGGGGGTTTCCAACTGGCATTACCCGAAAATGCAGTCAAGCCCGCAAGGTCCAAACCGAGCTGCTGAGTTCAACCTTGTCCGTTTGCGGCCTAGGGCGTGGTCAAGACGGGTTACGGTCGGCTGCCTGGGACGGTGCGGTGCATTACAAATACCACGCGAAGTTTAGGCGGTAATTGACATTGCATATTGAGTTAGCTCTAGTAATCGATGGCGAGAGCTCCTACTTTATCGGTCGGCCCGACTGGAACTTTTCCATTCGAGTCGCGGACTCTTGTACAAGCGTTCCGCTTACCAGCGATAGACTGGCGAATCACAGCCCGACTATTAAACCACGCACAGGTCTGCACGGATTCCTGAAGTGGAACCCACTTCGGTCATCAACCGAACTGACGCCCCTGTTGGACCGGAATCGAATACCAGTTGAACGAAGAGACTAACTTCACTCAGATCCTTGGCTGTATCAGGGGACATGGATCCCCTGATACCTTTTCATTTGGCTTACTCGAAATTTTCTATGAGGCTCTCTATGAATGACAAATTCGCACCAGGTTACGTCTTGATTATTGCAATCGCCTTGGCAAATGTGACTTGTTTGAGTGGCTGTAAGCGGAGCCTTGACCCAGGCGTTGACGTCGCCCACGCCACGCTAGTGTCCTTCAGCCAACTGAAAGAGGCCACAAAAAATGATCCCTTTTTCTATTTCAACGGCAGCGACGGGAGTTACCACTACTTTGAGACGAAAAGCGGCTTTTATCGCATGTCATCTACTTTCAAAATGACGAATTATCAACAATTCATCGACAGAATGCTTTCTCACAACTGGAAGCCGGGTACAATGAATTTCCCGGTAACTACGAACGATGAAACAATACTCGGTTATACTGGGAAGACCGATTGGAATCCCTCCATCAGAGTGCCAGAGATTCAGTGAGTCCATCGACGCAGTTAAGGGCGTTGAGGGTTGCTGCCAGGGTCTACGCTTCAAAAATTCCATGATATTGCGGGAAGCTCTCGAAAACGCGGCTGCTAATTGTCCATCCGGTGCATTAGTGTTTTGCGATGTCTCAAGGAATTCGTTTTCACCAAATCGGCCTTTTCTAATTTCCGCGGTCGGCCAAGCGCTGGAGAATGCGAGGCGGGCCTTCGCGTGAGGGCGACCGACTGAGTTACCGTGGCGTCCCTCGCTGTCGTAGCGGGTTGAGGTGAAAAAGCTAAGGATTACAACGATGGGGCGGATACGAGCGTGATTGATTTGTGCTATTCCCCACCTTTCTCGGCAATTCTTGCACTAGCCAAGATGGGCATCCAGGGTCAGAATAACGGCCTTACTCGTTTTTACCTGACTGGCCGGTTGTTCCAACTTGGCAGACTAGCCCAACTTGGGTTGCAAGCGTACCCCTAGCAGATTGCGAATTTTCAGTGGATCGACGTTTTCTTCTTTGGCTGATGCTCACGACGAGCCTGTTCTTCATCTACATGAGCTTCAAGCAGCCCCCCCCGCAGGAACCTCCTAAGGCTCCGGCAGAAGCCAATACCAACGACAATCCTCTCCTAAACGCGCAAACTCCTCCTGAAAAGAAGAATGAGGAGGTTGGTCCAGTTGTTCCACTGGCTGACATTCCGGAATCGGTGGTCACGCTTGGATCGATGGATCCCGCCAAGAAGTTCAACTTGATGGTGACTATCAACAGCCACGGCGCGAGCGTCGAGCGAGTTGAGTTGGTTGGTCAAAGCTCTCCAGGCCAGTTCAACTTCATGGCGCTCGAGCATGAAGGTGGATACTTGGGCTACATGAGCTTAGTGGAAACAGTCGGCGGTTTGCGAGTCCGTGTGGTACCCGATGGATCACCTGCCGCAACCGCGAAGAGTGAAGGCGGTGTGGGAATTCAAGTCGGCGACTTGATCACGCAGGTGGCTGAGTCGGCAGTGACCACGCCAGAGGATATCGCTGTAGCATTGAAAAAATCGAAGCCTGGTCAAACTGTCCCAGTTCACATCGACCGTGGCGGCCAGAAGCTTGTCTTCGATGTCGTGCTTTCGCAAGCTCCCCTGGATCTATTGCGATCCAGTCCTCGCGATACCGAGCGTATTATTGGCAACGACGAAATGAATAGCTTGCGAACGACGATCGCTTCGCTGAACTCCACCAAAATTCCTGTCGGCAAATTTGCACTTCCAGCGCTGGCGCCGACGTTAGAACGATCGTGGATTGCTAAGCCTTTGGAGGTCGAAGGCGGTCAAGGCGTTGAGTTCCGTTTGCCCCTAGATTCGATGCTCGAAAAGACCGATGCTCCCAAGCTAGAGTTGGTCAAGCGATATCGATTGTATCCAGTTACCGAATCGAACGATGGATATCTGCTGGATCTGGAAGTCGCCGTAGTCAACAACAATGACAAGCCTGTAAAGGTCGCTGTTCGCCAGGAAGGCCCAGCCGGTCTAACGCTCGAAGGCTGGTGGTACTCGGTGAAGATCAGTCAAGCTTGGTTCAGCGCAGCCGGACACCGCGATATCGCTTTTGCAGACGCCAAGGGAACGCACTTCCTTCGTTCAACCCGAGACATCTTTAACTTCGCGAAGAAGAACGCAGCTCAACCCACCACCGTCTTGCTCTCCGAGGGCGAGCCGATGGATACTCGAACGCTCAAGTACATCGGTGTCGATTCTCAGTACTTTAACGCATCGATGATGCCTCACCCCAACTCGCCTCAATCGCTCGGCAACCTTTCTTTCGCCGGCGCAAGGTTCTTGGGAGACACCAACAAGATCAATCGCGATCAGATTCAAGCAGCGAATATTGGCTTCTGGATCGATACCACCGAAGTCAACGTCGAGCCTGGGCAAAGTTCCGCCGAACGTTACTCGATCTTCCTCGGTCCCAAAGATTCGAACGTCTTGGCTAAACACGGACTTGATTTGACGATTGAATACGGTTGGTTCCCTTGGGTGGCTAAACCGTTGGGATGGATACTTCACTTCTTCCATGCCATTGTCGGTAATTATGGACTGGCAATTATCCTGCTGACAGTGTGCGTGCGATTGGCGTTGTTCCCATTGGGACGTCGAGCGGCGATTACTGGTCAGCGAATGCAGGAGTTGCAGCCTGAGATCAAGAAGATCAACGAAAAGTATCAGGACATGGAAAAGCGCGCGCGAGCTATGCAAGAGCTTTACGCCAAGCATGACTTCAAGCCGCTGGCCGGTTGCTTACCGATGTTCTTGCAGATTCCGATCTTTATCGGTTTGTATCGCTGCTTGAGCGTTGATGTTTCGTTGCGACAGGAAGCGTTGATCCCCGGCCTATCGTGGTGTGCTAATCTGGCTGGCCCCGATCAGTTGTACAACTGGAGCGGCTGGATGTGGGAATACCTTTCGGGTCGCGGCACGGGTTGGCTAGGGCCTTACTTAAATATCTTGCCGCTTGTGACCGTCGGACTGTTCTTGGTTCAGCAACAGTTTGTGATGCCCAAGGCAACCGACCCACAAACTCAAATGACTCAAACGATGATGAAGTACATGACCATTTTCATGGGCGTGATGTTCTTCAAAGTGCCTGCTGGCTTGTGCGTCTATTTCATCACTTCAAGTATTTGGTCTTTGATTGAACGCCAGATCGTGAAGAAAACTATTCCACCGGCTAAGCCGACTTCACCGGGGGGAGATGAACCGAGTTCTGGACCGTCCAATAAACCGACTAAGCCCAGTGATCGACGCAAAGGCGAATCCGAGCCACCACCGCCGCAAACGTTTTTGGGCAAGCTTCAAGAGATGCTTGAAAAGCCGGCCGTCAAGAACGCGACTCAACGTGGCTCGACTCAGCGCGGTTCAAACAAGCGTAAGGACAAGCGATAGCAGAGCGAGGTCGAGCTAACTTTGGCCTATGCCTTAGTCGCTGAGTTGGGCATCGCTTTACGTCTGGCTTGACTTGATTGGATCGAGCGATTAACTTCATTGGGTCGATTGCTGGGAAAGAGCCCAACACTGTATCGCTAGCTGCCGATCGTTTCCGACTGCGGCTAGCGCCCTTACAATTTCCCGTTAGCGCATGTGGTTCAGAAGTGCAAAACAACCGAAACGAACGATGAATAACGCAATTTTGATTAGCCTTAGCCTCCTTCTACTACTTCCACTCAGTGAGTGTTAGGGGCCGTTAATCATTTAGAGAATGCAATAGACCCCGATGCTCACCGCGTCGGGGTTTTTTTGTGCCTAAACCCCAACAAAGTAAGCAGCGGACCTTTGAGGGTGTTCAGGCAAACGCAGTTTTTTGAACTCAGCAACGCGCCCGAAGCGCTGAACAGTTCACCTGCCTAACACCTGAAAAATCACTATCATATCAGGCACAGAAAAGACACGGAAAACATGTCAAAGGATGAATCTACCATGGCTGAAGCCACTACCAACCGTCGCATTCGCATCTTCGACACCACATTACGTGACGGTGAGCAATCGCCTGGGGCAAGCATGAACTTGTCCGAGAAGCTTGAAGTGGCAAATGCTCTGGTTGACCTTGGCGTTGATATCATCGAAGCCGGTTTTCCCATCGCGTCGCCAGGGGACTTTGAAGCCGTTCGCGAAATTGCCAATACGATTCGCGGAGCGACGATCTGCGGTTTGGCTCGATGCAACAACGCTGACATCGAACGAGCCTGGGAAGCGCTGAAAGGCGCGTCCAGCCCGCGAATCCACGTCTTTCTAGCAACCAGCGCGATCCATCGTGAATTCAAGCTGAAGATGACTCGCGAGGAGATTATTCAACGAGCGATCCAAGGCGTTCAACTGGCCGCTCGCTTCTGTGATGATGTTGAGTTCTCTCCCGAGGATGCGGCTCGAACAGAGCATGATTTTTTGTGCGAAGTTGTCGAGGCGGCGATCAAGGCTGGAGCTACGACGATCAATGTGCCTGATACAGTCGGCTACACGACGCCGATTGAGATGTACGAGCGCATCCAACTGCTTGTCAATCGCGTTCCCAATATGGACAAAGCGGTTCTGAGCACGCATTGCCACGACGATCTGGGCTTAGCATTGGCCAATTCGTTGGCCGCCGTGCAGGCTGGATGTGGTCAGGTAGAATGCACTATCAACGGCATTGGCGAACGAGCTGGCAATTGTGCGCTCGAAGAGATGGCGATGACTCTGAAGACTCGGCAAGATGTCTATCACTGCGAGACCGGTATTCGCACTGAGCGATTGGTACCCACCAGTCGATTGCTGAGCAAGATTACGGGCATGCAAGTCCAACGCAATAAGGCGATCGTCGGTCGCAATGCGTTTGCTCATGAGTCTGGCATCCACCAGGATGGAATGCTGAAGGAGCGAAGTACGTACGAAATCATGCGCCCCGAAGATGTGGGCTTCACCAAGACCGACTTGGTTTTGGGCAAGCACAGCGGTCGAGCCGCACTAGCGGATCGCGCACGATCGTTGGGCTTCAACATTTCCGCAGAACAACTTCAGCGAGTCTTCGAACGCTTCAAGGAATTGGCCGACAAGAAGAAGGAAGTCTACGACGGAGATATCGCCGCGCTGATCCAAGCCGAAATCGCTGGAACTCAGGCTGAAAGCAACGCTTGGAAAGTTGTGCGCTACGATGTTTCGAGCGGTAGTGGTCGATCGCCTAAAGTACATTTGACGTTGAGCAACCATGGAAAAGAGCATTCGACGGAAGTCGAACAGGGCGACGGCCCCATCGACGCGGCCTTTTGGGCGGTTGAGAAACTGACCGGGATCAAGCTGACTTGCAAAGACTATCGATTGCAGTCCGCTACTCTTGGTCGCGATGCGCAAGCTGAGGTCGTTTTAGAGGTCGAGCACGAAGGCAAATCGTACAAGGGTACTGGCGTCTCAACCGACTCGGTCGAAGCCACAATCATGTCCATTTTGACAGCGGTCAACCGCATCGTTTCCATGAAGGAAAACGCGACTATTTCGGCCAAAAGCTGAGTGCTCCAAGAACCCCCAGCAGGTCCGTGAAACAAGGCCTGCGACAGCCGGATCAGGAATGTAAAGTCCCTGATCAGGCTGTCACTGCACGTGTTTCCAATGAGAGCGAACTTGGCCCAAAGGTCCGATCTCTCGCTCTTCCTAACCGGATGGATTTCATGAACACAACCGATTCTGCGATTGAAATTCAGCAATTGAGTTTCCACTACGGCGAACGCGCTGCGCTGGATAAGCTGGATTTAACGATTCCAGCAAAACAGATCTTTGCCCTGCTTGGCCCCAACGGCAGCGGAAAAACCACACTTTTCCGCATCTTGTCGACGCTAGAGACTTTTCAACATGGGAAGGTCAGCGTCTTGGGCTTGGACCTAAGTCGACAAGCCACGGCTGTGCGTTCGATGCTGGGAGTGGTTTTTCAGTCGGCTAGCCTCGATCGAAAACTGACTGTGCTCGAGAATCTTCGCTGCCAAGCCGCGCTCTAAGGTCTAGCCGGTGCGGCGCTGAGCAAGCGAATCGATGAGGTCACTGAGCAACTGCGATTGCGTGATCGACTGAAGGAGATCGTTGACACTTTGTCGGGTGGACTCAAGCGACGGGTCGAAATTGCTAAAGGCATTTTGCATCGCCCCAAGTTGCTTCTGCTGGATGAACCGAGCACCGGGCTTGATCCAGCCGCGCGATTAGACCTTTGGCAAGCGTTGACTCAACTTCAATCCGTCGATGGCGTTAGCGTGGTTCTCACGACTCACCTATTGGAAGAAGCCGACAAGGCTGATTGCATCGCGATCCTAGATCATGGCAAGTCGGTGGCTTATGGCGCACCAGGTGTCTTGCGAACAGAACTGGGGGAACAGGTGCTATCGGTTCTCTCGACGAACCCAGATCAAATTGTCGAGTGGCTCGCAGGCAAAAACGTGCAGTCTGCTATTCATCAACATCAGGTCCGGGCTTCAGGGCAAAAGGTGGCTCAGTTGATCGCGCCTTTGAGCGAACATTTTGGCAGCCAGATTCAGTCGGTGACCTTGGGGCAGCCGAACTTGGAGGATGTCTTCATCGCTCGCACCGGGCATCAATTTTGGCATGAAACACCGTCCAGCGACACGAAGCGAGCTAAGTAGTTATGACTCCCGTTACGATCGAAGTTTCGAATCCAAATCCGAATACCAAACCGAATTCCAGCGCCGCTGTGCTGATGTTGGCCAAGCGAGAGTGGGTGCGTTTTTTTCGTCAGCGTCAGCGTGTGGTTGGAGCGCTTGGACAGCCGATTTTGTTCTGGCTGTTGTTCGGGACGGGAATGCGTACATCATTTCAATCCGGTGGTCAGGACTTTATGACCTACTACCTTCCAGGAACGTTGGCCTTGATCCTCTTGTTTACGGCCATCTTCACAACGATCTCGATCATCGAAGATCGCCGCGAAGGTTTTTTGCAAGGCGTTCTAGTTGCTCCCGTGCCGCGCTGGACGATCGCTGCAGGAAAGATCTTAGGCGGCGGTGCAATTGCTTGGGTTCAAGCAATGATCTTTCTGATACTGAGCGTAATCATACAGACTGTGACGCCGTCAATTAACTTGTTTGCAGTGGCTGGACTGATGGCGATTGGAGCACTGACGTTAACAGCGCTGGGCGTTTCGTTTGCGTGGCCCATGGAGTCGACTCAAGGGTTCCACGCTGTGATGAGCCTTGTACTGCTGCCAATGTGGTTGCTCTCAGGTGCGTTCTTTCCAGTGCCGTTACCACAAGAAGGTGGAACGGTGGGGCAATGGGTAATGCACTACATCATGCGTTGTAATCCGCTCAGCTACACAGTTTCAGGCTTGCGACAGCTTTTGGGCGGCTCGGCTGGCGAAGGAACGTGGATGCCCAGCCTGACAAGTTGTTGGATCGGTTCAATCGCTTTTTTCGCGATCACATTTTCAATCGCTTGGTTCATCGTCTTGCGAAATCAACGAGCGAGAAACTAGAGCCTCGACCTTCCAACCAGAAATTCATACAAGAAAGGAGTCAACAACGCGAAGCATTTGATCGGTCGCGTTGAATTAGAGTGGAACATAAGCTAACGATCGCGGAACGGATTGAGTTGATGGGATTGCTGTTCCTCCACGGAATGGCACTGGGATCTTGGTTTGTGCCTTTGAGCAGCGTGTTGGATGATGCGAGACTCGGGCCGCTCAAGCCGTGGGCCTTTGCGGCATCGGCACTAGCAGCCATGCTGGCACCACTTTTCTTTGGAGCGATGGCGGACAGGTCGGTGCCGCCACCTAAGGTCCTGCGGTGGATTAGTGTTGGAACTGCAGTCTCTGCATCGCTAACCGCGTGGCAGATCCAAGCGGGAAGTTCGCTCTGGATCATTTGGTGTCTGATCCAGCTACAATCGATCTTTTGCAGTCCCACATCGAGCTTAACGGGTTCCATCGTCTTTTCTCGCTTGCTTGGATCGCAAAAGCAATTCGGCTCGATCCGGGCTTTAGGGACGATCGGTTGGATGGCCGGTTGTTGGACGACCAGCTTGCTGCAGTTGGATGCTAGCCCATCGTCGTTTTATGTCAGCGCTGCCCTTTGGCTTTGCTTGGCGGCCTATACGTTTCTGGTCCCCTTTCAAGCAATCGACAATGCAACTCAACAGCGTCTAAGTCTCCGTGAGAGATTCGGATTTGACGCACTAGCTTTGCTCAAGAACCATGACCACCGAGTTGTCTTTACGACGGTAGCGCTCGTGGCAATTCCCTTTGCTGCATTTTATCCCTACACTCCACCGATGTTGAAAGAGCTGGGGCTCGGCAGCATTAGCGCGTGGATGTCGTTAGGTCAAGTTACCGAAGTCATCGCACTCATCGGCATCAGCGCGATCCTTCAGCGTTGGCCCATGAAATGGGTGGTCTTAATGGGTATCGCCCTGGGCGTAGGTCGTTATGTGCTGTATGCCACGGAGTTAACCGTGCCGGTTCTCTTTGGTTTGTCGCTGCATGGTGTTGCCTTTACCTTCACCTACATCAGCGCACAGATTTATTTGGCCGAGCAGATCGAAGCGGCTTGGAGAACTCGGGCTCAAGCATTGCTGAGTTTCATGACTGGAGGCGTGGGGAACTTGGCGGGCTACCTTTTCACGGGAGCCTGGCTGCGAGCTTGTTCGACCGTGGATAGCTCGGGCACGGACGTCGCTTGGCCGATGTACTGGATCGGTTTAGCCGCAGTCGTTTTTGGTGTCTTTCTTTACTTTGGTTTGAGCTACAAGGGCAAGCCGGCACAGTGATTTTTGTACGGCTTTGTAGGGTGTGTGCAGCGTGCATCGTTCGTTTGAATTTGAATCCAGGTGGATTCGCCTACAAGTATCGCTTTGATTTACCATTGCACCGCACGCACAACACACCATCCGGGAAGTGTGAGTTGGAAGCGGCAAGTCACAACCGTAGCACAATTGGAAATGCAATGGCGTGTTACGAGGTCGGACAACTGGTATTCAGACTGTCAAACTTCGAATAGAGAAGACGCCGGTGCAGAGTCCATTACATAAGACCTCTGCACACGCCCTACAAGAACTACCGAACATTGCGCATGTAGGTGAGGAAGTCGCGGTCTAGCTTTTCAAGGCTTCCGAAGTGCTTTTCGAACATCTCGATTCGCTTGCGAGGTTCGGTTTCGCCGAGCGGCTCTAGTTCGGCGATCTCCTTCATGTACTCGCTGAATTCTTGCTTGCGAGCCTTCATCAGAAAATATGTCAACGCCCAACTCTCGCTGTAAGCTGGAGCGGCTGTAGCGACGTCGCCGTAACGAGCGTCGTCGCGTATCAACAGCTCGAGAGAATTAGCTGGTCGTTGGTTCATGTAACCAGCAAACAATCGGAAGTTGTAATAGTTGACTTTGCCAATGGTCCAACCCTGAGCGTTGTTCAGGTCGGGGGCTTCGAAGTACATGGCCAAGCCTTCGCTAAGCCAACGTGGATTGTCGGCTAATCTGACTTGGAGACCGCTGTTGTAAGCAAGTTGGTGTACCGCTTCGTGAACGATCGTCGCCACGTTTCGCTCGCCGTCGGGTTGAGCGAGAATCTGCTTGATGACGAGCTTGGAATTGATCTTTTCGTCGGCAGGTACGAATCCATCGATGCCAGTGATGTCGTACATGATCACGCGATTGGAGTTGATGTAGTAGTAACCAATCATCGCATCGGCATCTTGACCGATGTCGCGATGAGCAAACTCCAGATAGTCCGACTTGCCACGAAATACGATTGCCACAAGCGGAAACGTGGGCTCGTCCAGTTTGATCTTCCGCTTTTCCCAATCCGCAAAAAACGCTTTGTAGAATCGCTCGTACAGTTGCCCAACCCACTCGGCGTAGATTTGGCTAGTGTTGTAAGCGATAACGTAGTGCTTGGTTTTGTGAAAGCGAAAGTCAGCGTTGAGCTGCCCCTTCAGTTGCTGGATCATCTGGTCGGGAGTCAACGGCTGCATCGGGACTTCGGAGGGCTTTTTGTCCAGGATCTCTTCGGGCTGAAGAGCCAAGAGCTGCCCGTCAGGAATCTGGATTAGCGCGCTGCCATCACCATACTTTTTGATGACTTCGGCAACATTCGAAGCTTGCTTACCCGCCGTTTTGTAGGTCACTTGCCAATATTCGCGCTCGGCGGTCTCTTGTGCCAGAAGCCCGCAAGCCAACAGAAGAATCAGGGAAAACGAGATGACAAAACTGTTATTCAATTCCTTTTTCCTCAATCGCCTTGCTGTGGGTTCCGAACCAAGATCCCCATGAAATCGGTAGTTATGCTCTAGTCTAGCAGAAATTTCTCGAATTCATGAACTGAGGCTTGCAAGAATCAGTCTTGAAGATTGCTCCGAATGCCGGTATCAAGGCCTTGAGGGAAGTCGCCGGACCGACTTTCATCGATCCATCAATTCAACTTCCGAAGCCACACGAACACTAGATCGAGAGAGTCCAGCCGTGATTCCGCTGATTGCAGAAACCAGCGCCTACAGCAGCTTCGTCGAAGGCGTTCTCCTGATTTTGACCTTCGGTTTAGTCGCCACTCTGGCTTGCCGCCAGCTTGGTTTGCCGACTTTGATGGGCTACATTGCCACGGGTATTGCGATTGGCCCCAATTCTCTAGCATTGATTCGCAACGAGACCCGTGAGATTGAGCATGTGGCAGAGTTCGGCGTCTTCTTGCTGCTGTTTTCGATCGGCCTTGAGCTATCCACGGACCAGATGCGTAAGTCGGCCAAGTTTTTGTTGATCGGCGGACCGCTGCAAATGCTACTTGTCGCGATTCCCACCGCGATGCTTCTATCGTGGCTCGGGTGGCCAGCGACGAAGGCATGGCTGATCGGCGCGGCCTTCTCATTCAGTTCGACAGTGCTTGTGTTTAAGTCGCTCGGCGAACTGGGGGGCGTGGGAACACGTTCTGGACGCGGAACGATTGCAATCTTGCTCTTTCAAGACGCTGCACTGATTCCCTTACTGCTTTGCTTACCGATGTTGGTCCCGACAACCTCGGGGATCAATTCAACGTGGTGGATGCAGCTTTTGCAATGGTCCTACATGGGGCTGACAACCATCGCCTTTATCACTGGAACTCTTCTTCTTCGCATCTTTATGACGCATGTGGCCATTCCACGGATCATGAAGCATCGAAGCCCCGAAGTTGTCGTGCTGCTTGCGCTGGTCGTGTTGGGATCGGTAACACTGATTGCTGCCAAGGTGGGATTGCCTGCAGCGATTGGCGCATTTGCGGCTGGAGTCATCCTTGGTGGAACGCGGTGGGCCGAGCAGATTGACACGCTGATTCTGCCTTTTCGCGAAGTCTTCTCGGCGATTTTCTTCGTCAGTTTGGGGCTATTGATCGATCCAGCCGCAGTGCTAGAGCGTCCGCTACTAATTGCCGGCTTGATCGTTGGACTGATCGCGCTCAAGTCGCTGGCTTCGCTGATCGCGCTTCGAGCGACCGGTTTGAGTATTGCCACTGCTTCGGGCCCTTCGCTGGGACTGGCTCATGTTGGTGAGTTCGCCTTTGTTCTGATTATGTTAGCGACCTCGTCGGGCATCGTTACCGAATCGGAACGACAGATCGTCTTGGCCGTCGCGGGGGGGACTCTACTGCTCGCACCGCTACTGATTCGCTGGGGCTTTCGCAATGTGTGCCAAGAGCCTCGAGAAACATCAGACCCCATTGGATCGATCCATCAGCACTCCTCGACCGCTCCAGGAGCCGTGATCGTCGGTATGGGGCCGATTGGTCGAGCGACCGCAATGCAACTGCATTCGATGGGATATGAACTGTCTTGCGTAGATTTGAATCCGTTGAATCTACAAACATTTGCGCAGATGGGACTGACTACGGTAGCCGGAGATGCCGAGTCTGAAAGTTGCTTGCTGTCAGCCGATATTGCGACAGCCAAGTTGGTCATCATCTGCATTCCACAGGACGAGATCGCTGTGCGAGTCACTGGGCTCAGTCGCCGCCTGAACGCTTCTGCGACTATTGTGGTGCGATGTCGTTATGTACACACCACGATTCAGCTCAATCAAGCCGGCGCGACACATGTGGTTAGCGAAGAGGCGAACGCAGCTAGTCAGCTTGTGCAGTTGATTTCACCTGCGTGAGTTCTTATTGGAATACCAGAAACGGCACTTTGCTCGAACAGCCCTGCGATGTATAGCGAAGCGTGAGAGAACCAATTCTTGGCAATGCATGTACGTAGGAGCGCAGTCGCCTTCGGCTTGCCGTTAAACAAAATACCGTTCAAAGAAGTTCGCAATTCTAGCCGCTAGAAGAAGCTGAGTTGCTATCAAATGCGGTCGCTAACTTTCCTCTGTGCCTGAATAGCCTCGGAATGTTACGATACGCTCAACCAAGACCTTGGAGTATTCCGCTTAGGATCTCGTCGCTGTCAGAAACTAGCCGCCAGCCGTTAGGCTCCGGTTCCTTTGGATTTGAAGTCAGTCGTGGAAGAAAACAAGATTTAGTCTGATCAAAAACTGCTGAATAACGGCTTTTGAATGCAGGCAAAACCGGACGCTAACGCGTGGCGGCTAGTTCAGAACGGCTAACGGCCGCCTAAGCGGGACGCTCTCGTTAGCGTCCGTTTTTTTGTGATGCAGAAGAAACCGAAGCCTAACGGCTTTCGGCTAGTTCAGACAACTGCAAACGCGTAAGCGAGACCGCAACTTTGCCACCGGCCAGCATAGAGTTCACACAATGAGCAACAAGAAGGAACCCCAAGACAACCGCATTCAGGCTCATGATCCTGAGGACACGTCCGGCGAAGTCGATCTCGAACGGCTGGCCAAACTTTATGCGGACGACTTCGATGAGTTTGAAGACTCGGACGAAGTCTCACTTGAAGATCTGAGCAAGTCTTATGCGAAGGTCGTCTCCAACGATTCGGCTCAAGCGATTGCCGGCACGACATACGATTCCTCGGACGACGAGATTCAGATCTTTGACCCGTTGGAGGAAGAGTTAGAAGAAGAGAACGTGATACCGGTTTCGCCGATCTCAATTGTGGAAGCGGTGCTCTTGGTCGGTCGACCTGACGGCGGACCGATCAGCGCGACGGAGATTGCTGCGCTGATGCGCGGTGTTAGCGAAGCGGAGGTTGACCAATTGGTCGCTGAGCTGAACGAAGACTACGCGAACAATCGGCGTGCGTTTCATGTGGCGATGGTGGGTGGAGCCTATCGTCTGGAGCTCGCCCAAGATTTGACCGAAGTTCGCGATCGATTTTGGGGACCAACGCGTGAAATTCGACTCAACCAAGCCGCCATCGATTGCCTTGCCTTGGTCGCTTATCAACCGGGCATTACGCGAGACAAGCTGGATCAACAACGTGGCCAGCCCAGCGGATCTGTATTGAACCAATTGGTTCGACGTGAGCTGCTCGAAATGCGTCGAGAGAAGGACGACAAGAAGGTCGAGCCGCATTACTATCCGACCAGTCGCATGCTGAGCTTAGTGGGGCTTGAGTCGCTGGAAGACTTGCCTACCGTCGAGGACTGGAACGGTTAGATTGAAATCGAAGTGAATCTTCAAGCTCATGGTAGATGGCTGGGCCATCGGCTCGTAATCCCCAAAAAAGCGACTCTTCTCGCTGATCGCCGGGAGGGCGAGGCTCCTGTCGAGCTTTCTACAACCCGGGATGCCACGTTCACAAGCATCCAAAGCTGCGTACCATTGCTCGTGAACATAAGGTGGCGGAACACTACGGCTTCGCAGGAGCGG
>CAYWNG010000101.1:0-14426 GCA_964458685.1 uncultured Pirellulaceae bacterium | reverse complement strand
ACGGACGTGGGTTGTTGAAGATGTGCCAAGTAGGCTGCCAATAGCGGTATGCGCGTAATGCTGTTTCCCCATGATGTTAATCGCTCGAAATTGCCTTTTGTTACACGATTTGCAGAAAAAAGGCCCGTCGGCTCTGGGCAAGTTTGTAGCCACCCGCTGCCAAGCGGTGGAGGCAATATCAAGTTTGTAGCTACCGCTGCCAAGCGGTAGAGGCCATATCTTGACGTCAGGCATCTTTCGCTTGGTAGCCCCTACCGCTTGGCAGCGGTAGCTACGATTTAGGCGACACAATCTGCTGCTTGGCAGCGCTAGCTACGATTTAGGCGACACAATCTACCGCTTGGCAGCGTTAGCTACGATTTCTTTCAAAAAACTTGTGACACTTTGTTGTAGAATCGTTCTTCCTGCTAATGCGAATTCCAAGGTCGTGGCCGGGAATTCGTTTGGGGTTGAACGATCTATCCTAGAGTGGCATGTCCGATGGCTGATGTCGTTGAGCTGATTAGGTTAGCCCGAAACGGGTCAGGCGAGTGTTTGGGTCAATTGCTTGATCGCTACCGAAACTACTTGCAATTACTTGCTACTTCTAAGATCCCATCTTGGATTCGTGGACGCGCCGGAACGTCGGACATTGTCCAAGAGGCCTGCGTCCAAGTTCATCAGTCGATTGGCCAGTTTCGTGGGGCTAGTGAGGGTGAGTTTCTTGCATGGCTGCGCACAGTTCTCGCCAGCCGACTCAACAGGCTTTACGAGCAGCATGTCGAAACAGAGAAACGAGATGTTCGCCGAGAGCATAGCGTGAATGCCATTGCTGCAGCTATGGGGCGATCCAGTATTCGAATGGAAGAACTGTTGGTCGATCGTAGTCCGTCGCCAAGTTCATCTTTGCAGAAAAACGAACTCTTGGTCGCGGTGTCCAACACGATGGCCGAGCTGCCAGAGGAGTATCGTCAAGTCTTGGTACTAAGGCATCTTAACGGAATGAGCTTTCCGGAGATTGCTCAATACCTTGAAAAAAGTCATGGTGCGACTCGCATGTTGTGGTTTCGAGCGATTGATCGACTGAGATACCTTTTGTCGCAAAAGGGAATGTTATGAGATCACTGGCGAGCAACGATTGTTCCAATGCGAATTCCACCGATTCCGAAGCACTGTTGGAGACGCTGGCGAACCAATACGCGGAACTGCTGGACCAAGGGCATTCTATCGCGCCTGAAGATTTTGTTGCAGGTTGTCCTGACCAGAGCACTCGTCTATTGGAGTTGCTCAAGAGCATACGATGGATTCAACTGGCCGCTCGCGATTTGGATTCTCAGTCACTGAAGCCTGCGATCGATCAATTGCCGGCTTCGGTTCCAGAGGAATGTGCAGTTCTGGGGGATTTCCGCCTTCTTCGCGAAGTTGGTCGAGGCGGAATGGGCATTGTCTATGAGGCCGAGCAGATCTCGTTGGCTCGAAGGGTAGCCGTCAAAATCTTGCCGCCGACAAGCTTGCTTGATGAGCGACACATAGCTCGTTTCGCCATGGAATCTCAGGCAGCAGCTCAACTTCGGCACCCCAATATCGTTCCAATCTTCTCGGTGGGACAGCAGAATGGAGTCTACTTCTACAGTATGCAGTTGATCCAAGGTAAGGCGCCGATGGCAGCCATGTCGCCTGCCGAAGTGGCTGAGCTGGGAGCTTGTGTAGCCAGCGCTTTAGATCACTCGCATGAACTGGGAATCATTCATCGCGACATCAAGCCTTCCAACCTACTAATTGATGAAGCAGGAAAAGTTTGGGTAACAGATTTTGGACTCGCTCGCTGTCGCAATAGTGATCATGTGACGGGTAGCGGAGCTGTTCTCGGAACGCTTAACTACATGAGCCCCGAGCAAGCGTTGGGATCTTCAACCGTAGACCAACGTTCGGATATCTACTCACTGGGTGTAACTCTGTACGAGATTTTGGTTGGTCGTTGTCCCTATGATGCGCAGAATCGAAGTGCCTTCCTTACAGAGATTGCGCGAGGCGAACCTGTTGAAATTCGAAAACTGAATCCATCGGTGCCAATTGATTTGGAAACCATTGTTCATAAAGCAATGGCCAGTGATCCACAACATCGGTATCAGTCTGCTAAAGCAATGGCCGACGATCTCAAGCGATTCTCCGATGGTAAGGTCGTACTCGCACGACGGACCACCATTGTAGATCGACTAGCCAAATGGGTATCGCGTAATCGCAAATGGGTTTTGGCTGCCGCTTTAACTTGGATTGTAGTGTCGATCCTTGGAGTTTTCGCTGCAACACTGCTCATTCGAGCCAACCGCGCGAATCGAACTGCATTAGCGCAAACGCAGAAGAGTCTAGATGAATCGGATGCTTACTTCTCTCAAGCTCGGGAAATCGTCGATCACTTTGGTGTAGACCTAGCCAAGCAACTTGCCTCCGTGCCAGGAGCCGAATCTGTTCGGCAACAAATCTTGCGAGACACATTGCGATACTATCGCAACTTCATGGCACAAGCGGAGCGTAATCCTTCGCGTCAACGCGAGGTAGCTCTCACGTACATGAAATTAGGCCGCATCGCCGAGCAATTGAACGCGTTTCAGGAGGCTATCGAATCGTATGATCGAGCTGAGAGTATCTGGCAATCTCTAGATCCAGACGATCCCAATCGTGCGTTGAACGCCAATCTTCTAGGCTTGATGCACTACCGACTTGAGCACTTTGCATTAGCAGATCAAGCTCTGAGCTTGGCCATATCATGCCACCAAAGAGCGCTAGAAAAAGATCCATCCTGCGCTATTACTCGTCGGCGGTATGCGTTGGCTCTCACCAATCGAAGCGTATCGGCGCAATCCGAGATAGAATTGCAGACGAAGATTGAGTCGCTCGATCTGGCGCTATCTATTCAACAGACGCTTATCGCTGAGTCAACCAGTGACCTCAGGAAGCTGGAGTTGCTGGTCGATTTGGGTGGGACTCATGGAGCTTTAGCGTCTGCCTATCGCCTCCGTGATCCGTCCGTCGCGCGAGTCCATAGTCTAAAGTGCGTCGAGTCGTTCGAAGAAGTTGCCCGACGTTCAATCGAATTGGATACCGACAACGATCAAGACAGCCACAATGAACTTGAGGTTGCTAGACAGCAAGCGTCGGAGGATCTGGTTTTAGCGCTTTGTAATTGTGCAGCAATCTTGAACGACTCTGGAGATAAGACTCAAGCCCTCGAGTACGTTCATCGTGCTGTCGATTGCGGCGGCAAAGCTTGTGGCGAAAGTCCCTCTCTAGTCCGAACTCTTCACTTCGTGTCAGCATTGAATATGGCGGCACAGTTGTATGCAAACGACGGAAACGTTCGAAAGCAATTGGATTCACTTCTTCAAGCCAAACATGTAGTGGCTGGACTGATTCAAAAACATAACGATGCGGCCGAGTACCGACTGAACTACGCAGTTGTCAACTTCAACATCTACCAAGCTGCGTCCGCATTGGCCGTTCGTGATGTTTCGATGGCCGCACGGGCCGAACTTCTAAATCAACAGCAATGGCTACTCGAGCACTCACCTTCGCGAGCCAAGCAGGTCACAGAACTCATCGATAGACTTCAAACTCTTGGGAGCAGACTATGAGCCATTCTCAATCGCGACGCGCGTTTCGAAAAAACGTTGCTGGTAATCACTGCGGACGCCTGCTGACCCTTGAACAGCTCGAATCAAGATGCTGCATGGATGCGTCTAGTTATGTTGTACTGAGGGACACGTCGGAGAGCATCCCGAATGAGCTTAACTCTGGACCTCAAGAAACTGAATCGTCGAAGATAGTCGAGTTCCGTATGCAACTTCTTGATCAGCAAAGGAATAGTGTCCAGAGCGTTCACGTTGGCGATCAGGTGTTTTTGCAAGTCTACGTTCGTGATCTTCGAGAGTCGATCGAAAGCAACTTTCGATTCTTCTCAGCCTACACCAAAGTTTCGCTAGAGGGAAATCAATTCGAGGTTCTCGGCCAAGGCAAAGCGGGAAGAGATTTCTGGCAAGACAAAAATCAATTGGAACAAGAAATTGGGGGTTGGGTTGTTTCACCCTATCCGAATGGTGATGGCCATTTGCTGTTTGAAGTTCCCATTCGCGCGATTGCTGACGGAGAAGCGACAATACAGACTGAGCCCCTGCAAGGACAAAGGGCAACGCTTAGTCCAATCACTTTATATGGCGTTGATCGTCCCTTAGATACAACGCAGGTTAGTTACCAGTCATTGCCTGTAACCGTTCTGCCAAGGTTGAATTCAACAGCGAGCGAAATCAATCAACCAAATTCACCTGCTGTTACACCATCGCAAACAACTGTAGTGATTCCCCAAACGACCGATAGCCCGAGTGCAGTCCTACAGCCGCAGGTTATTCAGCCACCTTTAACAGTTGATTCCTCGGTTTCAACCGTGCAGTTGCCTACCTCGGTTGTTACAGATGCCCAACAAGGCCCTGAACTCGGATCATCGAATGCTCTGGACTTCCCCAGTAGCTCGCTGGACGATCTCCTGATAGTCGATCAAGAGAACAGCTTTGTTTTTGATTCTCAAGATACCGCGAATCTTGATGAGCAATTGTACACAGACACGATTGACTTAGATCCGAATGATTTTCAAGCAGATGGCCTTCGACTTCAGGATCTAGTTTTTGCACATCCTTTTCTTGATCTCAGAGACGCAAGTCGTGCGTCTTCACTGACCAGTGAGAGCAGCCTGAATTTCGTTTCGATGCCTAACGCTCGCACAACATCGCATCAACGCTTAACCACGCTCCCCGCTAGCCGTCAGCCGAGTCAGAAGATTATCCACAGTATGCTCCAGAGACTAGGACCATATACCATAAACGATAGCGCAGGATTCCTTTGGGAGGTGTCGTACATGCGGATTCCCATGTTCCAGCTCAAGCTACGGTCCCATTATGTCAGAGACCATCAATCAATTCCGGGCATCCGGTTTGAAGAGTTTGTCATACCTCGAGTCATCGTTGCAGAATCGGTGTCAGGCAAGTTGAATACTGCCATTCCGCAAGCCAGTTCGTTGACACTTAAAGCCGACTCAGGCCGAGCCAATGAAGCTTGGTCGGCGTATCAGCGAGCGTCAATGAAGCCGATGTCGTTGTCACAGGAAAATGCCGTTGACTCGCAAGTCGCTCAGAGCGAGTTGGAGGTTAACTCCCGTACCCAAGAGGTTGATGCTGAAAAGGACATTCCCCTGAATCAACAAAAACACTCCACGATATCTTGGTGGATAACTGGGCTGCTGTCCTTGGTAGCCTCGGGAGCTTGGTTGAGAGACCGCGAATTTGCTTCACGCTTGCTTGGAAGCGTTTTGCGAAAACGCATTCCAGGCTTTTCAAATGCCAGTCGCGATCAGAGAACTGACTAGCTCGACTCGCAGTAATCTTCTTTGTTCGCCGTCTTGTCAACGAGGCCTTTGGGGGACGTTTTGATCAACTTGCCACCAGCCTCGCCCCCCCGGTGGTATGACAAAAGGCTCGCTGCTACGACGTGTTTCATTATTGACATATTTCAAAAGTGAAATACAATTTCTGTGTCGAAGTAAGGAGAAGGTTGTAATGAAGGCAAATCCAGGCGGAAACCTTGATCCAGACAGTGTTTACGGACGCGACGAACTCATTGAAATGCTCTGGGATCGGCTAGAAGTTCAAAGCATTCTGCTTAACGCCGAACGAAGAATTGGCAAAACGCAGGTGTTGAGAAAAATGCAGGCTCAGCCGCGAAAGGGCTGGCGACCTGTATTCCGAGACCTTGAGAGAATTCACTCCGCGCAGGAATTTGCTGAGTTTGTTTACGACGAAGTACAGCAATTCCTCGGAAAAGGGGTTAGGGCCAAGAACTTCATTCAAAAGATGCTTGAAGACAGCGAGACCGATTACGTCAAACTCAAAGGTCGCACTTGGAAGAAGCTGCTCACATCAGCAGTTGAAGATCTCATGGCCGCGAAGATGCCTGAACGGCTCGTCTTCTTCTGGGATGAAGTTCCTTACATGCTTGGAAACATTCTGAGCAGTCAAGATGACGGGCCCAGAGTTGCCGCAGAAGTGCTGGACACAATCCGAAGCTTCCGCGTCTATCCAGAAGGCGACGATGGAGACAACGTTGCTATCCTTCTCGATGTCCTGGCGCAATCAGCAGACCCAGCCGATTCGAAGTCAGTTGACCAGATTTTAGATGAAGCTCAAAGTGTTGGTGCAACGCTCAAGAATCGCAATGATCTACTTCGATTGTTGCGACTGATGGATGCTGATCACTACCTGTCACGCGAAACGGATGGGACTTACAGATTCCGCTTTCCGTTGATTCGTCGGTGGTGGAAACTGGATAGGGGACTATGAGCCTTTCACTACAAAACAAAAATCTGGATCAACTACAGTTTACGGACGAGCAATTCATCTGGCGGTTTTCGCCGAATCAAACTGACCCGGAGTTGCTTGAAGCGATCTTCGTGGGACGTGAGTCACTTCTTCAGAATGTCGTTGAAAAAATTGCTGACAGTGTTAGCAGCGGCTCAACGCATCACGTACTACTCTACGGCCCACGTGGAATTGGCAAGTCACACTTTACAGCATTGTTGCATCACAGAATTTGCCGCGATGAAAAACTCAACGACTCCGTTCACATTGCATGGCTAAACGAAGACGAAACCACGACGTCAATGGTACAGTTGCTGGTAAGAATCTATCGAGCCCTATGCAAAGACTATCCCGATGATTATTCGGTCGACTGGCTGAACGAACTGCTCGATCAATCGCCGAAAGAAATAGCCGACGTACTTTCCCGACGTCTGGCTGCTCGGTTCGAAAAACGGCGGTTGGTAATTTTAGTAGAAAACTTGAATCAGCTTTTCGAAAGTCTGGGTAAGTCTGGTCAGCATGAACTGAGGACTCTGCTGCAAGAGAAACCGTTTGCGTGTGTAATCGCCACCAGCCAGCAGTTGTTCAAAGGAGTGACCGATCGCAGCGAACCGTTTTTCGGGTTCTTTCAACAGATCCCACTGAAGCCTTTGTCGCTTGATGACGCGCGGGGATTGTTGGCGAATATCGCTCGAACCAAAGGTCAGGATGATCTGGCCGCATTCATCGAGACGCCCGACGGACGTGGACGAGTCCGAGCGATTCATGACTTGGCGGGCGGCAATCATCGAGTCTACATCGTGCTCAGCGGTTTCGTGACCAAGGAATCGCTCGACCTTCTGGTAGCTCCCTTCCAGAAGCTGGCCGACGATCTGACGCCGTATTATCAGGAACGACTTCGCTGGATCTCGCCGCTACAGAGGCAGATTGTGGAATTGCTGTGTCGAGTTCACGGCACCGTCAATCCCAAAGAGATCGCTCGACAATTGCTCCTGGATCAAGGTAGCATCGGCAAGCAGGTTCGCGAACTGGAAAAGATCGGTTACTTGAATTCCACCAAACGTGGTCGTGAAACGTTCTATGAACTCAGTGAACCATTGATGAGGCTGGCCTACGAAGTGAAGGAACAAAGCCTGCTGGAAATGTTGGTTGAGTTTCTTCGGGTGTGGTATCGGCCAGATCAGCTTGAGAAACTGCGATTGAGCGGCCTCAGCCCATCGTCTCAACGCTACGCCGATGCAGCTTGGGAACGTGCGCAATCCACGCCAGACCCACGCATCCAGTTGCTACAGGAAGAATTGAAACAGGCAGAAGCCGAAGGACGGAGCCACGAACTCGCTGCATTGTGGGAAGAGAAAGCTGCTGCGTCGAATTCAGCCGACGACTGGGTAAACGCGGGCTACTACTTTGCAACAGTCAACAATGACTATGATGCGAGCGTCACCTGCTTCGATAAAGCGATTGAAATCGCTCCGCGAAATGCCAATGCGTGGAATAACAAAGGAGCCGCACTGGGCTACCTCGAGCGAGAGGAAGAGTCGATGACCTGCTATGATAAAGCGATCGAAATCCAACCGCAATATGCCTGCGCGTGGAACAACAAAGGGCACTTGCTGGCTAACCTCGGACGAGGCGATGAGGCGATTATGTGTCTCGACAAAGCGATCGAAATCGATTCGCAATACGCTTATCCGCGTTTCAGCCGCAGTGAAGCATATTTCGAATTGCATCGCTGGGAGGAAGGCTTTGAAGCGATTCGAGACGCCTTTGCCCATCCAGGTACTGAACCCGACTATCTCGGTGATGTCGCATCCATGTTGGCGATCATTTTTCGACTCAGCGAAGATGACGATCAGCTTCAGTCAAGAATCGGCAAGCTTGTCGACCTGTATCAGCAAGCTGCTAAAGACCGAGGCTTTCTACAACATGACTCACTGCATCGAAACGGCCAGTTTGCGGTTAATCCGCTGTCACATCTGGCAGATGGATTGGTAAAATCGCTCGGAAAAATCGAAGCCGAACGGGTAACGCACAAAGCCCTGGAAAGTTATCTCACTGCCGTGCAGCAACGCGTCGCCGAACTTCCTGAGTTTGAAATCGCACTGCGACTCTTCCGCTACGGTATTCGCTACCTGATCAGTGGCAAAGAATCGGAATTCGTGGAACTCATCCAGCCCGAGCGCCGCATTGTTCGTCAGGCTCTCGGGCTGAAGGAAGAAACACGGGAGTCCCAAGACGCCGTTTGGCAACGCGACAAGGGACTACTCAACAGCAATTAAGAGATCGATAGAACTTAGGAGATCAGATTAGTTCAGGTCGATCGAAAGATCCGTTGCAATCAAGCTGCCGACTTCTAAACGCACTGTCTGATTGCTAGATTGTTTCGAGAGCATAACCTGACTCAGCGTGTCCTTGTTTACGACTAGTCGACCTCGCCCGCGTTGATCCGTTGTTACTTGCCCCACGTTGCGACCGTCAAGTAGAACAGGGTAGCTTGCCTCAGGAGTCGCTCCCAGCATTCGAACGACTAAAGACTCATTCGATCGAGTTGGGTTCATTTCAATGCCAAACTTATTCGAGCTTGAATCGGTAAGCTGCATTTGTGTGGCGCGATTGTCGATCGCAAGGTTCAGCTCGTTGATAATGGATAGCGCATCGCTCGCAGACAGCATTCCGTCCGCATTGACATCCAGGTGATGACCGGGTGCAAAGTTCCTGGCTAAGGTTAACGCCCTATCCACTTTTCCAGCTAAGTTACTCAAGCCATTGATCACCAACAGCGCATCGGTGGCTGTAATCTTCTTGTCGTCGTTGACATCCTTGGGATTGAGAAAGTTCTGAGAGAGACTCGGTTCACCAACTACTTCGATTTTTGACACGTCCAAGCGAATTGCTGAAGGGTCGAAGTCTGCGGTGGAAGTAAGGTTATCAAGCTTAACATTGAGCTGTCCAACCGCATTGGCAATCATTTCGTGTTCGAAAAGCGAGACCGGGGCAAAGGTACTGGCTAACGTGTAGCCTTTGAAATCAGCTATGTACTTGCCCCCATCCAACTTCATTGAGGCAGGGATCTTCTCGGCGATCACAGTCAGCTTTCCATCCTTTTCGCTAAGTCGATGGAATTCGGTGTAGTAATCTGTATTTGGGGCTGGAGCTGACTGAGCAGTTCCGACAGTCCTATCAAACTGATACCTGAACTTGAATCCTAGCACGTTATGATTATGTACCGAGGTAGCTGGCACGTTGTAGGCAGACAAGTTGGAGACAGTCGTGGCTTTCAGGGTGAATCTCTGTCCTGGAGCAAGTTGCGTAACTTCGTTGCCTGCCTGGTCCACTGCGAAGACTCGAATCTCAATAAACGGAACGGCGACTCCATCGATTCTGAACTTCGCGACCTGTGATGTCCCACTGGGGTTAATGATCACATATTTGAATTCTAAATCATTATTCAAGGTGTGATATACAGAATGCAATGCATGTCCCGGTGAAAATGGCCGGAACGAAAACGAGCCGTCATCGTTCAGTTCAACCCAATCGTCCACAATGGATGATGCCAGATAGCCGGGCGAAACAAAATAGGCTCGACTTCCAGCGACAGGCGACGCTCCCAACAATCCTTCTGTCTTGCCAACAACGAGATCGGTCTTGCCGCTGCTAATAAGCTTGGCGGCTTGCTCGACGGTGACATTTTCGAATTGGTTATAAGTGTAGGTTTTATCCGCGGCCTCAGGTCGGTTTGCATTAGCCTTGACCGTAAGAGGAATCGCTGCATCTGCAACCAATTTGTTAAGTCTAGACAGGTAATTCGGAATTTCAGTGAAATCCAACCCCAGGGCTTGAGCTGCCCTAAAGGCAACAGATGTGTTGATCTGGATAGTTAGAGTTTTCTCGCCCAGTTTATTCATCTGCACAAAGAAAACAGGGTCTGGCCAGGGGACGATGCTCAACGATTCAAATTCTTCGACTTCGGTTAGCAGGTCATATTGCCTTAGGTCGGGACTGAAGAGGTTACTTTGAACTTCAATTGTCTTGTGACGATTGGTACTGGCTTTGAGCCGCACACGCAGCACGTCGCCTTCAAGAACTTCTTGCGCGACTTGCTCTCCAGTTCGCAGATTGGTTGCTTCAAAAGTGATCTTGAAGTCAGGATCCATCAAATGCCGAGCGAATCGATTGGCCGAGGGACTTGGCTGGCTAGGCAGATGATCCATGACCATCATGAGATCGTCATAGTTGATCAGTCGGTCTCCGCTAACATCCGAGAAAGGTGCGACAAGCTTGGGCAATCTCTCCAAGCTACCATCGGGCCCTAAATCGTATGCGATCGTATCGAGAACTTCTCCTGCGTCTTTCAGATCAACCTGCCCATTTCCATCAACATCGGCTGGATTGCCTGGATTACGCCAGGGGCTAGCAGGGAACAAGGTTTTGTCACCAATCTGTACTCGGGCATAGCCAAAGTCAGCAGTTACGAATTCGCCGTCCAAGCCTACCACTCCGCTGTCAGCATTGAGCTGAAAGACAATTTCGCCACCAGCTAGTGCTTGGCCGCTGACTTCCATAACTAAGTGCTTCTCTTTCAGGTTGTCGTGCGTCGCACCTTCGCCTTGAGCAAAAGCTGACAAACGCCAGTTGCCATCACGCTCATCAAATCTCGAAAATGAGTGTCGTTCAGGGAACAATGGGCTGAATTGGGCGTCGTCTGAAAGCTTCGCCAAAGCAGAATCAAAAGTAAGGTCCGCTAGAGGCCCCCAGGTTCCCTGAGAATAGATCTGTAGGACGAACTGCTCGCCAATGTCCAGCTCGCTGACCGGCATTCTGCTGGTGTCCAGCACCTGAATGGAGAACGTCGCATCTCCAGCCATCAGGCAACGACTTTCTAATCGCTCACAACCTAATCGAACGGTTCGTGCGGGCTTTCTCTTAGACATTTGTTATCTCAAATCGAAGTTTTGGGCCGAAATCACAAGCTCTTGTCAACGATTACACATCACCATCCATCGAAATCACCCGTGGATGTACGTAGCAGAGCATCCATTAAGAACGATTTCCCAGGCCGACATTATCCGCATTTGCTCGAAAATTGCAAAAAAAGAAGAAGGTGCTAAGTTTCTCGAACCCTTATCTACACAAGACGGTGATTTTCCCTACACAGAACTTGACGCAGCGTTCTCGAAAGAGCGATTTTGGCTATTCACCTTCGGTAATAATGACCACCCCCAAGGGTGCTCAAACTAGTCTACGGATTTCCATTGATCGTGTAGTTTCTCTTCTCCACTTGATCATTCACAATTGTCCCTTCCGGCCACTGGATCCACCATGAGTCCTCTGCATCGCCTGGTAGCCGCGAAACATTGGTAACTTGGAATCGGTACTCGAACTCATCCAGCAAACCAAAACCTGCCTGTTGCAGCATTCCAGATGCAGGGTACCAAGTCCCCTCAAATTCACCGTGACTATGGACATCCAGTAAACCCAATCTCTGCAGCTTCCCGTTGCGATTAAGATTGATCTGATATCCAACGACGCGATTTAATGGATGATTCGCAACCTTGATTTCGTATGCTATCGGACCGGAACCCGATTGCCAGTGATATGAAAACTCACTCTCTATCCATCGTTTACGCTGATGAGATGCAGTGAGATGCATCCGGTCCAAGTCAAAGATGGCAAGCTCGGGTGGAATGGGCGTCGCGTTATTAACGAAATTGATTTGAAGAAAGAGTAGTTGCTCATAGTAGTTCGGTATGTCGTCCTGCGGAGTGATCTCTTCAGAGCCAACAATAAACCCTTTCCCGTGCTCCGAGTTGAACTTCTGCGAATAGGATCTGGTCGTCGCCCCATCGAAAGACACGGCCGACACCAAGGCTTCTTGACCGTTCTGTGATTGATATCGCTTCCAGAAACGCCTAGGTCGCTGGCCCTCTCTTTCCGGAGCTAAGACGCAAAACTCATCTCGGAATTCAACTGGCTTCCCAGGAAACGCTCGACTCTTCACTCGGCTAGTTTTGTCAACCTCGGGTCCATAGGAACGAGTTGCTTTAACTTGCAAGTCGAACTTGAGTCCGAAGTAGTTTGACCAATTCGCCACCACTTGTTGATGGACGGCAAGCACATCTTCATCAATGGATCGTCCATTCACCTCGATTTGCTTCACCGCTGATTCCACTAACTCAAATTCGGATGCCTGTTCAATATCGAACTCTTGCTTTGGAATCGCGTCGTAGGATAGACGAACAAGACTATCAACGATCCATGATTGATCGCTGCCAACGCGATGTCGCGAAGAGAGCATCCTGATTCTCTTTGAGTCGTCCCGATACGCCAAAGACTCGTATTGGGTCTGACCAATGGATTCGGACCACACGTAGCACTCGAGCTTCTCGTCGCTCAATATCTGATCCAAGTCTACGCGTCGCTTGAAACTATCGCCTGACGTTGGTTCTGGAAGTCTTGTCCAGTCGTTTAAAAGTTGGCGAGACTTAATGCCAGTTTTGATTTTGGATGGGAACTTCATTCCACGTTTGCTAATCTTGTCGACTTCAAGTCGATACTCTCCATTGTCGACCTCTAGGCGGTTGATTGAATCGAGTCGATAACCCTCTCCTTGAGAAAAGCCGATCCTTGAGATTACTTCCTGGGTTTGCGGGTTAACTATCTCCACATGCAAAAACTTGATAGACGCCAGAGCAGATTCTATCTGGGCGATCGCAAGACTTGAGTGAAAGAACGATGGAAGTGTTACGGAAGCCAAAGCCAAAGCGGCAATCCCTACTAGAGCTGCCGACCAGGACTTTCTACGAAGTCCACTTTTTCTGTTGAGAGTTTTTACATGCGACAAATCCAGTACTCGCGCTTTGTCGAGGCATCGCGCGTAAAGATCTGAGGGTGGAGCCGCGTTAGCAATGGTCGCGATAGCTTCTTCAAGTAGATCGTTGTTCTGTTCTTTCAAATTCATGATCGTTGCCTTAAAGTTGGTGATGAATCGATAAATGAAGCCAGCATATTCCTCAGCTTTTCTCGGGCCTTGTATAAAGTGCTACTCACATTCGAAGGGCTGATCTTTAACATCGAAGCAATCGCGTGGTTCGCTTCTCCACAGAGGCAACTCAAACTAAATACGGTTGCCTCATGATCCGTTAGCTCAGCTATGGCGCTGCGAAGACTATGTGCCAGTTCTGCTTCGTACATAACGGTCTCGGGGCTCGGTCCCGGTGCAACAGGATGCTCCTTCAATTCGGAACGGATGAACTTTGCTTCGTGCCTGGATCGTTTGCGAAGATGATCGATGGCCCTGCGCGTTGTGATGACTCGTATCACACCGCCCCAATCCTGAATATCGCTGCTCGAGCGGAGACGGAGGCATTCAATCCAAGACTCCTGAACAACGTCTTCTGTGTCTTGTGTCCGCCCGAGAATTCGCCAAGCAGTCAGGACCGCCATTTGGCCATGAACATCCAAAATTTCTTCCCAGGTTGGATCGTTTTGATTTGTTGTCACTTCTGGAGCTACCCAATGGCAATCATTGAACTGGACTAATAACACTGTCGCGGCTCAGCGAAGAATGTCACCAAGATTCTCTGCCTTTTTTGTCAGACGTGGGACAGTCCCCTAGATACGACTACTCCTGGGGGGAATTTCAGCGGAAAAATCAAGAGAACTTATCTTCCGGGGTCATTTGGTCAACATGATCGCTAACGCCAAAATCGGTAGCCACTGTCGCCAGACGGTGAACGCTTTTGAGTTGACTCTCCACCGCTTGGCAGCTTGGCAGCGGTGGCTAAAAAGCGATATTGGTTGGCCGGAGATCGCGGTTACGCCGCGACTCAGGTGGCCCTGGATCATTTGGAAGGACTGGGCGGGCAGGGCGATGGACTATCTACGCTCCAGTCCAGTGGCGCCGGTTACACCGCGGAAGATCAATATTTGATGCGTAACTACCAACGCAGCCCGAAAGGCTTCTGGTATCCAACACGCGATTTGTATTTTGTGAATTTTGTGTCTTTTTGTGGCCAGCAAATCAAAATATGAGGCGATTGCGACCAA
>CAYWNG010000100.1:0-14534 GCA_964458685.1 uncultured Pirellulaceae bacterium | reverse complement strand
CGTTGCGGCTAGTTCAGAGCGGCCGCCGGCCGCCTAAGCGGGACGCTCTCTAACGGCTTGCGGCTAGTCTCAGTGCTTTTATTGAGACTCTAAGCTAGACAGTCTCCTTCGGTACGCGGGCGTCCCGCGGCGTCCACACCGGACCGCATCGAAGCAGAAACTAGCAACGCTCTTTTCAGAAGTCCTCGCAGGTCATAGCCTGCAACGATTTAGAGATCGGACCAGACGGCGAGTTCATTGCCTGACGGGTCGGCAAAGTGGAAGCGACGACCGCCGGGGAAGGAAAAGATTGGCTGCACGATTTTACCGCCAGCAGCGAGGACGGCTTCGAGACTCGCCTCGAGGGAGTTCGAATACAAAATGACCAATGGACCGCCCTTCTTGACCTCATCGGCTCCAAATCCATCGGCTCCTACTTTCTCAGCCACTACATCCTCAGATTGAGCCAAACCGCCAACCTCGCGATGCTCACCCTGTATACCTGCGTAGGTATCTCCGTAATCGTTGAACTTCCATCCGAAGGCTTCTGCATAGAACCGTTTCGCTGCAACGAGGTCGCGCACCGTGAGCTCAATGTAGTCGATTGCATGATGCCTGAAATTGGTCACTTCTTTGTCCTAGCTTAAGTTGTTGGGAGAAGTTTGCTGATGGATGCAGAGGTTCCTGCACGGCTTACATTCCTTAAAAAAACATACTCTGTTTCAAGCCATCTCATCGCCGATTTTCTCTTGAGCCTTTGCACTTTCTGAGATTTCCGGCCGAGATCGAGTAGCCCTGCTGGCGTCTAATGACCTCTACTGTCGTCTAATGGTGCGTGGACTCTTGATGCCGATCTAGACGGCTTTGTATCATCGCACGTTGAGCCGAATTGGTGGCGAGGGCTAGAGCGTCGCGAAGGTGTGAGATGGCGGCCTTGGTTTGCTGGGTACGAAAAAGCAAGTCGGCCATCGCGCATTCCCACCAAGGTCGCAAAGACTTTCGCTGCTGGTCAGAAATCTCTAGCAGCCGTCGAAGTCCTTCCGGACAGTCGATTGCGTAAGAGGCTGCAATCGCCAAATTCAGTTGAACGGCAGGACTTGGATATCGACTCTGAAGCATCTCGTAGAGTTCAAGAATTCGTTTCCAATCCGTATTGGAGAATTGTTGCACTCGGCTGTGTTCCCAAGCTATCGCGGCTTCGATGTGATAGCGACTAAGCTGATCGCCATCGGCACTTTGTGCCATCCAGTTCATGGCTTCACGTACTTTGGTCCAGCTCCATTGCGTTCGGTCTTGATCGGCTAGCAAGATGATAGAACCTCCGGCATCGATGCGTTCACCCAAACGAGCACTATGCAGCAACAGCAAGGCAAGTAACGCTGCCGTCGATGGCTGTGAACAGATGGGATGAGCAGCCAACATTCGTGTTAAGCGAATAGCCTCGTCGCATAGATCCTGGCGAATTGGCGCACTGCCTTCGCTGGAGGCAAATCCTTCGTTAAAGATCAGGTAAACCGTCGATTGAACACTCTCCAGCCGCTCGGCAACCGCTTGGCTATCCAAGTCGACAATCTCGGCGGCATGCTCACGCAGCTTCTCTTTGGCTCGCGTAATTCGCTTTTCAACATTGACCGGAGTGGACAGCAATCCACTGGCTATTTCAGCCGTAGAAAATCCTCCCACCATGCGCAGTGCAAGAGCGACTCGCGATTCAGCAGCTAGCGACGGATGGCAACACAGGAACAACAGTCGTAGCGTTTCGTCGCCAACCTGTTCATCAAGCCGTCGATGCAGGTCCTCGCAACTGGCTTCGGCAACGGTCGAGCCTAAATCTGACTGCTGCGCCACCTTGGATTGGTGGCGCAGCGCGTCAATCGCTGCATTCGCGGCGCATCGGTAAAGCCAGGCTGAGGGATTTTCGGGAACGCCGTGCCTGGGCCAATTCGATAAGGCTCGGGACATAGCAGTCTGTACCGAGTCTTCCACCAACTGAAGGTTAGCAGCACCCATGCGGCTAGTGAGTAAGGCGACCATGCGACCGTACTCATGCCGAAAAAAATGCTCGACCAGTTGTGAGGGAGAGTTCATGCGCGAAGCCAGCTATTGTGTCCACTTGTGAAGCAACTCACGAAGCTCAAGACGCTCTACACAAAGCCCGCGAATTCACGAATTTCGATGGCACCACCCACGATGGCAATCGGGCACTCCTTGGCAATCTCGACTGCTTGCTCGTAGCTGTCCGCGGAGACGACCGAAAATCCTCCGATCATCTCTTTAGCTTCGACGTAGGGGCCGTCGGCCACGACACCACCAGCCTTAAGAACTCGCCCTGTTGGCAACAATCCATCGCCTGGGTCAGCGATGTTCTGGGGAAACTTCTTGAACCAACCTTCCCACATTCCCAGAAACTGCTGAATCTCTTCTGGAGATGGTTGAGGTGTGTCTAGACTGTCGCGATAGATCAGAAGGAACTTCGGCATTTGAAAATCTCCACATAAAAGAATGGCTTACGAGCAAGGCGATACCCGGCTTCGTCGCCGCACTATTGTGAACGGTTGAACAAACAAATTCGACCGTATTCAGCTCAATGACGAAGCAGTTGGACCAAAACGGACATCGGTTGGAAAGAATTTTTTGGGAAAGTTCGACCGCCCCCCGAAAGCACCGCTGTGCTTAAAGATGCGCCAGAAAGCCGACAATCCGGACCGTAAAGAGAGCGTCCGCTTAGAAATGCTAGCCGCCAGCCGTTAGAGAGCGTCCCGCTTAGGAATACTAGCCGCCAGCCGTTAGGCTCCGGTTCCTTTAGATTTGAAGTCACTCGTTGACGAAAACAAGATTTAGCCCGATCGAAAACACGCGGAACAACGGCTTTTGAATGCAGGCATAACCGGACGCTAACGCGTTGCGGCTAGTTCAGAGCGGCCGCCGGCCGCCCAAGCGGGACGCTCTCTAACGCGTTCCGGCTGGAATCCCGAGTCACACAGGCGCGATCGCGTACGTGGCTAACTGTATCGCAAGGCTTCAATCGGATCCAGTTTTGCTGCTTGTCGCGCGGGGTAGATGCCGGACAGAATTCCAACGACCAGCGAGACCGCGCAAGCGATCAGGAGCGATCCAGTCGTGATGATCGTCTTCATGCCCGAGATGCTTGCAACCAGCGAAGGAGCCGCTAAACCGATTGCGAGTCCAAGGACTGTTCCGACGATCGAGAGTACTGCGGTTTCGACGAGGAACTGAACGATGATGTCGATCTGTTTCGCACCTAATGCGCGACGAATGCCAATCTCACGTGTGCGTTCGCTCACGCTGGCGAGCATGATGTTCATGATGCCAATTCCTCCAACCAGCAGCGATATGGCTGCCGTGGCTCCCAAGACGACATTAAAGATGCGTTGCGTTGCTTGGGCTTGTTCGATTAGATCCAAGGGAATGGTAATTGAGTAATCACGATCCGGATGATTAACAGCCATGAGGCTTTCGATAGCTTGCGCAGTAGACTTCACTTGATGTCGGTTGGCGACTTCAATCGTAATCTGGCTAAGCTCCAGACGTTGCCGAGTAACGCTCCCCTGCTCGCGTTTGAACAGTACGTCACCGATACGACTGCGATCGCTCGAAAGAGGAACAACGATATCGTAGTTCAAATCCTGTGCGGCCAAGCTTGAGCCGATTCCCGCTGATGGTGTGCGATAGTTGAGCACTCCGACGACTCGAAAAAAGTGGTTGTATCCCACCAAGATAGATTTATCGATTGCGGATTGTCCAGGGAAAAGCTCGGTAGCTACAGCTTCCCCAATGACACACACATTAGCCCGATCTTCGATGTCGGTCGATTCAAGTAATCGGCCACGAGCAGGCTCTAAGCGATTCACAGCAAAGTAGTTCGGAGTGACGCCGACTAGACGAGCGTCCAAGCTGTATTCGCCATAACGAGCTTCGTGAACATACTCACGCATAGGCATCACGCGAACCGCGGTCGGAATCGCGTCTTCAATCCTTCGCAAGTCTTCGTACTTCAGACCATACTTCATGATGAACGAGCGAAAATCGATAGGCGCGTTGATGTTGGGTTTCACCGTCCGAACGATAATGTTGTTCACGCCTAACGATTCGATCTGTTCCTGAGCGGAACGGCTAGCTCCTTCGGCAACGGCAAGCATCACAATGACACTGGCCACTCCGAAAACGAGTCCCAGGATGGTCAGGAACGAACGCAGTTTGTGCATTAACACGCTACGAATCGACGTGTAAACCAAACCTCGTAGATTGATCATGAGCGAGTGCATTAATCGCTCCCACTGGAAGCTGGCGAGTCCTTCTTGGCATCTTTGGCAGGCAGAGTTGAACTCGCCTTACGCTCTGCGGCGCTGAAGTCCTTAGTGCCTCGTTGATATGCGTCGGTAGCGATCTCTTCGCCTTCCTCAAGGCCCTCCAACACCTCGATAAAGGCGTGTGTCGTTCGGCCAACTTTAATCGCGCGGCGTTGGAAGCTTCCCAACTTCTTTACGTAGACATAGCTCTGTTGAAAATGTTCAGTCACCGTGCCTACTGGAACGGCCAAGATATCAGGATAGGTGCCAGCGAGTATTTCAACTTCGGCGGTCATTCCCGGCTTCAGCGCAATACCTTCTGGAATGTCCTCGATCAGCACGATAGCGTCGTAGCTCTTGGAGTCGCTGAAGCTGCTGGCCGCAAGCTCGGAAACGTACTTAATCTTTCCGTCCAATCGTCGATCGGAGAATGCGTCTAAGCGAATCGACGCCTTTTGGTCGGCTCGAACGCGGTTGATCACGGACTCGTGAAGACTCAGCTTGACCTGCATGTTCTTCATGTCTGGCAAGAAGTAGATATCCTGTTGAGGATACAATCGAGTGCCCACTTTGATTCGTTGCGACGCATCGTACCAGGGTTGATTAGCATAAGCCACGGTCCCATCTTGCGGCGCCTTCATTTCGGCCTTGGCAAGCGAATCTTCCAATTCCTTGAGCTCGCTCTTGTGGAGTTCGACTACGCTTTGCGCGCTCTGAATGGCGATATCGGCTTTTTCGACTTCCGCAGTTGCCGTGGCCTCTTCGCGGATCACCTTCAACTGGGCATCTTCGACTTTGCCTTTAAACGTTGTCGTCTTTAGCTCCGAATCATATTTGCGAAGATTTTCCAGCTTCTGCTGGTCTCGCTCGACAGCTTTTTTAAAACTGTTGACGCGCAGCTTGTATTCATCCAACTGCTCCGGTGATCGATAGCCTTTCTTGACTAGCACTTCGATGTTTGCTCGTTCGTCGAGATACTTCTGCAATTGTGCTTGCCCGTCAGCAATCAATCGCAACAGCTCGGCTTCCTCGGCTTTGTAATCGCCCTCCATGTACTTCTTGACTTCGATCTCAGCCAGAATGAGTTCGCGTTTTGCAACTACGATCTTCCCTTTTCCGTCGTTCTCTTTTGCGATCTTATTCTGTGCGGCTTCCTTCAGTTTTCCTTCAGCTTCTGCAAGCAACAACTTCTTCTGAGCGATCTGCTGTTCGATCTTGGTACCATCCAACCGTGCGATGACTTCGTCCTTCTTGACGAAGGTACCCTCGGGAACGATGAAGGTAATACTGGTTTCAAACCCAGGCAGATCGCATTTTCCATAGACCGTGTTTTGGCTCTCGACCGTTCCTCGTTCGACGACGGTGTCATCCAAAGTGCTACGAGCTACTCGATGTGTTAGGCTTTCGTCACTGGTCTCACCAGCAAACGATCTAGAGTAACCCCACCAAACTCCCCAACCAACTAACGCCATGAAGGCAGAGAAGACAAGCCAACGAAGCAGCGACGCTCCCACCGCACGGTAACGAAAGGACCGACCAGTTCTTGGGTTTGACTGGGAGCTGCTCGTCGTCTCAGTGTTGGAATTCTCAGTCATGATAGAGGATCACTTGGGAGTCGCTTGAGCTGAATCGGGATCGGTCGAATCAGCCGAGTTATCTTGTCGGGTCGAATCAGTTGGCCCAGCAGCGTTATCCCGTCCGTTGGAACCTGTTGAGCTGTTTGAGTTAGCTGAGTTGTTTAAGTTAGCCGAGTCGTTTAAGTTAGCTGAGCTTATCGCCGCAGAACTTGCCTGCATGAAATCAAGAAAATAGTCGGACGGAGCGATCAGCGATTGAAGCTCGCCCAGGTCCAAATCCTCGTTGACCCAGACCCCATTTTCGTCCATGTAGAGTAGTTCAAGAATTGCGAAAATGCGAATACGAAGCGCTTTGTACTGGACCCAGTTTCCAATCAAGTTGTTCTTGGCACTCAGCAAACCCTGCAATGATTGGAGAAGGTCCCGAGTCAAGTTGGTGCTCGATGTTGTTGCCGTTCGAAGATTGAACTGGGCTTGGTACACTTGTCGCGTAGCAGCGACCAATTGCTGCCTGGCAATTTGGAAATTCAGTCTGCGAAGTTCGATTTGACGCAAAGCAGCGCGAACTTCGTTTGCGATGATGTCTTTTCCTGCTGTGTAATCGCGAGCCGCTTGCTGGTAGGCAATTTGTGTTGCGCGATAGATATTGCGTTCGTTCAATCGATTCAAGGGGCCATCAAAGTTTACACCAGCTCGATAGGTGTTGGCTGACGAATCTAAACGGAAGGCGTTAACTTTATTGGGGTCAGTTCCCAGGCCAACTTGACCGTTCAGTGTCAGTGAGCTTTGCAATGCATCCGCGGCGACTTCGATCTTTCGAAATGCATCCATGACGTTAGCTTGGCGGTTCATTTGGTCCAAGCGATTTTGATGCGCGAAGCTTACCGCGACCTCCTGGGAAACAGTCAAGGGTGGTACCTCAATTAGAAAAAGCCGAATCTGCGTTTGATTGATGTACAAATTAGAGACCTCTTCACGCAGCGGGCCACTGATTGCCGAGTAGAGCGATTGCCAAGCGGCAACTTCGGGCCTCACCTGTTGACCTAGCGTTTCTTCTGTAGCGAGACTTGCATCGCTATCAGAAGGCGCCAATCCTTGTTGCTCGGATGACTTATCGCTCTTGGGAACACCTCGCGAGTATGCATCAATCCTCTTTTTGACTTCGACGTCGAACTCGTTTCGCTTCGTCAATCCACTTTCAAGATCGCGGAGTTCTTTGCCAACACGATTCGCCAGTTCTTGTTGCTGTAAAAGATCAATCTGGTCGGTTTCGTTGAGCGATTTGAGCTTAAGCTGAGCTAAATGATCGGTCCAGCGATCGTATTCGTCTTTGATACTGGGAAGCGATGCCACGACGCGTTCGTGAAGTTGTTGATAATGTTCAAAGGATTGGTAGAGTTGCTGTTGAGTAGCAAACTCAAACGGCATACTCTCGGTTGGCGTGTACTGAAGCAGAGAAAAGTACAACTGCTGAACTTCTTGATTCAGCGATTCAAGCTCAGGAGACACGAGTTCGAAAGGCTGGAGCATGCGCTCGTCAATTCCAAACGGAACGTAAGGTGGTAAGCCTAGCTGAAACTTGAACGCATCCTCGGCGGCAATCAAATCCTGCTCGGCGGCTAACAGCGTGAGGCGACCGTTTTGGTACTCTTGAAAGATCTGATCCACTTGAATTTGCGAGACCATCTTGAGATTCTGCATCTCTTGATGCTCGACCAAGTTTGTTTTCAAACTCTCGATGTTTGACTGAGCGTTGCGAATCGATTGCTTTTGAGTCAGCAGGTTAAGATAACCGGCTGAAACATCGGCATACATCTGCCGACGGAATCTAGCGAAGCTTCTTACCTGATACAGCAGGTCCCGCTCGGATTGCGTCAAGTTCTCTAAACGAACATGGCGATACGCGCCGCGCAGCAATGGCTGTGTGAAGGTTGTGACAAGCAGCCCGTTACTTCCAAGTGAGTTGTTTCCAAAATCCCAAAAGAACGAATTGAGTACGTTGGTTGCAAGCTGACCGCCGCCAGCCAAGTTGCGATTGAATCCCAATCGATCCGAGACCTGGAGTAACTTGTTGTTGCCGAGATCCTTACCAGTCGCCGTGTATTGGGCGCTAGCTCCGCCATTCCACTGCGTTTGAAACTCAAACTCGTTTCCCGTTAGCGAAAGCGCCGTAAGATAGACGGCTTCATATTGGCTTTGGTAATCGCGCGAATGCAATAAAGCCAAGTCGATTGCCGTTTGCTGATCCAGTCGAACGGAACCATCAGCTTGCCTTGGTAGACTGTCTAGCCAGCGCGGCGATTCGATCGATTGAGCGTCGGGAATTTTCTTCCAGTACTTCTCATTCTTGTGCCCATCGGGGCTGTACATCAGCGGCTTCGCGGCGGGGTCGTCCGGTGGCTTGGGCGCACAATCCAAGTTCGCTGGAATGCTCATCCTCGAATCTGGTGCGGGCTCGACGGGCCGTGAGGGCAGACTCCAACGGTAGTCGGTGTTGCGGCTGGAAATCAACTGTACCGACTGCCGATCTGCGGCCGCTCGATACTTCGACCGGGAGCACGCAGTCAGATGCAAGCTTGGAATGGCTAGCAATAGCAAGGTTACGTGGTGCATGCGGGCGAACATGTAGTGTCGTCATCCTTGACGGAACGAATGAGATCGTCTCAGATCCCTTATCGGGAGGATGCTTCGTCCCGAACGTTTTTATCTAGGCGAGTAGCCAAATACTCCCCCTTTTTTCTAGTTTCCGGATTCTAGCCGCCTTCCGATCACCTCCCGAACCGAAAAACTACGGTTTTTGCTATTATTGAGCACCCGCCGCATTAGATCCTTCCGAACGAACTGTTGAACTCGTACAACAAGCTGCACCGATGCAAATCTCGAACAATCACGTCGTATTGCCTAAGCTGTTTTGCGCGAGCATTTGGGCTCTGATGAGCATCTTGGTGGCGTTCGTTGGCGCGAACACTTGCGTTGGGCAAACGCTTCTGAAATACGAAGGCGAATTGATTTTCGAGCCGAGTTCGCTGCACAATCATGCACCGGGAATAGCCGAGTTACCTGACGGCGAATTGATCGTGTCATGGTTTCGGGGAACGGGCGAACGTCGCGCGGATGACGTGGCTGTTTATGGTGCGCGATGCAAGTCGGGACAGAAGAAGTGGAGCGAAGCGTTCGTGATGGCCGATACGCCAGGCTTTCCGGATGGCAACACTTGCTTGATGGCCGACAACGATGGACGGCTGTTTCTGTTCTGGCCACTGGTGCTGGCCAACACTTGGGAATCGTGCGTCACGCAAATGCTAGTCTCCGAAAATCCGCAGGGCGAGGGTTGCCCCAAGTGGTCGCGCCGCGATTCAATCTGGCTCAAGCCCGAGGACTTTTCGGCAACGGCTATCAAGGTTTTGGACGAGATGGTCAAGGATCTGCCGCAACCTATTCCCGAGCGCTTCCAAGGCTATATCGATCGCGCTCGACAATTGCTGCCTGACAAACTAAGTCAGCGCTTGGGGTGGCAAACACGTTGCAAACCGCTCGTACTTCCCTCGGGGCGTATTCTATTGCCTTTGTACACAGACACCTATTCCATTTCGATGATCGCAATTAGCGATGATCGTGGATCAACATGGACGGCCAGTCAACCTTTGATCGGCTTCGGAAATATCCAACCCGCTTTGTTGCGTCGCAATGATGGAACGATTGTCGCTTACATGCGCGAAAACGGACCGCAGAAGCGGATTCGTGTTTGTGAATCGAAAGATGACGGCATGACATGGGGCAAAGTTGGCAAGAGCGACTTACCTAATCCCGGCTCAGGGTTAGACGCGGTTCGTTTACGAAGTGGAAAATGGATTCTGATCTACAACGACACAGAGAGCGGCCGCAATCGCTTGGCAGTTTCCGTTTCCGAAGACGAGGGCACAACTTGGCAATTCAAGAAGCATCTTGAGGATCATCCGGAAGGCTCCTACCACTATCCTGCCATCATTCAAACTCGCGATGGAAAGATTCATGCTGTCTACAGCTACTCAACCAAAGCCGGCGAGAGTATCAAGCATGTGCAGTTCGATGAAGCAGCCTTGCTAGATTGAAGTGGTATTGGTCACAGCAGATCTTCCTTATTGCAAACTTGAACGAATACTAGTCACTCGGCTTGCCTTCGCGACATGAACAACTCTGAAACTACTGATACCGATATTCCTTTGCACGTTGTGCTCTATCAACCCGAGATTCCACAAAATACTGGGAACATCGGTCGTACTTGTACAGCTTTGGGGGCCAAGCTGTGGATCGTTCAGCCCACGGGCTTTCGACTTGATTCGTCGCATCTGAAGCGAGCGGGCCTGGATTATTGGCAGTACCTAATCTGGGAAAGCGTCGCCAATTGGGAAGAGTTGCTTGAGCGGTTGAATGGTCATCCGATGTGGATGGTGACCAAGTTTGGTAACACCCCCTACTACTCAGCAGAATTTACGCGAGGCTGTGTGTTGGTCGTGGGGCGTGAATCCAATGGCTTGCCAGAATCGCTACGACAAGCCAACGCGGATCGATGCCTGAACATACCCATGCCCGGACCAGTGCGCAGTTTGAATCAAGCCAGCGCGGCCTCAATCGTCATGTATGAAGCGGCTCGCAAGATTGGTATGATTGGGTAGCCGCTAAGAACTGAAAGAGCCGGACTTGGCTTGCAGCGTCCCGAATGAACGCATGGAATCGCACTTACAAATTCACGAATGATGTCTCTAAAGCAGCAACTGCAAAAATCGCTTGGTCTATTGGCGTTAGCTGGGATTGGTTTGCTACTAGCGCCGATCGTTAGCGCACAAACATCATTGCAGGGAGCGACATCAGCCGAAGACTTGACACTAAGGTCAATGTACACGCACGGCTTGATGGAGTCCGCGTTGGGGTACATTCGAGCCAGATCCGCGCTGGACGAAAATCGCGGCTCAAAGGCATGGTGGGCCATGCGTGAAATGGAGTGTCACGCGCGATGGGCTATGCAACAAGCCTCCGTCGCTGAAAAGCAGTGGTCGGAGTGCGAGGCTGTGGCCGAGAACTACCAGCGCGAACAACTGGCTGGTCAACCGACGCAATCAGATCCAAGATGGCCATGGATCGAATGGCAGATTGCGCGGTGCCGACTGCTCCGAGCCCAATCGCACCTTGCGAGTTATCTAGCTACGCCAACCAATGATGTGCATCGTCAACGCGCGCTGGAGCTGGTGCGCGAGATTCGTTCCCGGATGGAAGATCTTGTCAAAGAGCTGAAGCGACGCCAAGCTCTCGCTTCGCGAATGGCGACCGGTGATACGACTGAAGCCTCCGTTGAGCAGTTGCGAAACCTTGACGCCGACGCTCAGTTGTTGGTTAGTGAAGCACTGATGGTTCGATGGCAGCTTTATCCAGTCGATAGCGAAGATCGCGCAGCAGCGTTGGCCGAAGTCCGTACAACGGCGGCTGATTTCTTGAAGCTCAGTCGAGCTGACGATCCGACCCGTTCGTCGCTGCAACTCGCTCAAGCCGTCGCTGAGCTTGAATCGGGAGATGCAGCCGCGTTAATCAAACTTGAGCAGCTTGCGAAATCTGCTGATCAACCGCAGATTCGTATGCTGGCCGCCAGTAACTTGGCTCGCGCATTAGCGCGCGAGGGTCAAGAAAGCCGAGCGAGAATCGCTTTAGATCTACTCGAGCGAACCGCGAACGAAGAACCTTCGTTGACGCCGCAGTTAGTCTTGTCACGCATTGAAGTGACCCTGGCCAGACTCGAAAAGAGCCAGGGGAACAAGAATGAAGAAGAGATGTCCGAGTTAGTCCGTCAAGCTCAAGAGTTGGGCTCGCAATACGGCGACTATTGGCGGACACGCGCCGAAGCGTTACTTGTTGGCCGACTATCCAGCAGCTCAGTCACCGATTCACAATTGGCTATGGATCTCTTGATCGCGGAAGTTCGTCAGTTAGTTGCTCGTGGCGACGCGAACTCGATGCGCGACGCGGCTAACAAGCTCATCCAAGGCCGCGACGCGCAAGCGGCGGGCAATCGAGGCGCTGCGGCAATTTCGTTGGCCACCAAAGCGGCTGCGCTATTCAGCGAACTGAAGGAATGGAGCCTGTTGATTCAAGCAGTGCAGGGAACTTCAGTTCAGTTTGCAAAAGATACCGGTGCCGCCGAGGCTCATCTGTTAGCTGTACAAGCTCAAATCGAACAGATCAAGTTAGCCCCCGAAGAGATCAAACTTCGCACCGCCTATATCGATCTTTTGCGACAACAGTTAAAGCTCTGGCCAGAATCAGAATCGAGCCAAAAAGCCAAGCAATGGCTGAAGGATTGGTGCTTGGGGACCAAGCAACGCTCGGTCTACATTGAATCATTACAAGACGCGATAGAAGCCAACGCGGGAGCCAGCATCACTCAAGATTGGTTGCTCGAGTGTTGCGAACAGATTTTGCAGTTACCCTCCGGCGATCGTTGGAAGATTGCTAAGCGATGGACAAGTCAATCCTCGGGTGAAGCATCATCCGGCAATTCTCAGTATGTGGCATGGACTCAAAAAGCCGCAGCTTCCGTCGTTATTCTCTCGGACGTTTCAACGTTTGGCTTCATTCGTGAAGACAAGGCTCAAGAGAAGAACAATCGCGAACAGAACTGGAGCGAGTTCTCTAGACTCGCAAACCCCAGTGAGGAATCACCGCTGTCGGCCTTTTTCAACTGTGTCAAAGATATAGGCACGATTCAAAATGCAGGTCAATTGACGACTGCGGGAAATTGGAAGGGACTTGCTGAATCGACGCGAACGATTTTGATGATACCCCTAGTGGACGCCATCAACGCACTTGAACCGGATCGACGAGTCGCGGTGTGGAAGTCGCTTCAATTGTCCGCCGATTGGATCAAATTCGATGGAGCAGTATCTGATCCATCGACTCAGGCAGCTCTACAGCAGATCGCGATTTGGCTGGGTGACGGGGCGGCCTCCGAAAGACTGAAAGCGCTCGCCGAAAAGTACCCGCGTGATGGAACTGTCAAATTGATGTACTGTTACCATCTCGCCAGCACAGGAGATCCTGCAAACGCTAAGAAAGTCGCCGCTCAAATCGCAGGATTGTCAGCTTCCGGAAGTCCAACGCAATTGAGCGCCAAATGGTGCCTCATGCGCATACAATGCGAGACCGGTGAAGCAGCGGAAGCCGCAAAGTCTGCAAAGCTGCTTCTCGCCACTTCGCCTTCTCTCGATGCGTTGTGGAAAAGCCGCTTCGAAAAGATCGCAAGCTCGAATTAGAATTTGTCACAAATGGCCGCCATTCAGTTTTGATCGACTTGCTTTCGAGGGGCGCGATCTGAGAAGGGGGCTTTGCACCTATGCTGGCCCTATTCAGCCCGTAGGGCGCCACATCTTTGCCGGTGGTGTCAACCACCGGTTATTAGTTTTGAAGTTGCGCTATTTGGTTTTAGGGGCGAAGCCCTGCTCGTTTACCTAGCCCAGCCTGAAGGGCTGGGTACGCAATTCGCGAGAAAAACAGCGGGCCGTTGGCCCTTAACCTACTTAAGCTTGATTACCCAGCCCGTTGGGCTGGGCTATGTAAATCGCTGGGCCTTCGGCCCGAAATCCCAGAAAAAGCGCAACTTCAAAAGTTACCAGCGAGGCTACTAACAATAGATTGTTAAGCGAACTTGTTAGCCCGCGTTGCGGCGAGCTTGCAAGTTGCGCTGTTGTTCGGGCGATTGATACAACGCTGGTTCGTCGTTTCCATCACCGTCGAAGTCGCCGACGATCACATCGCCATCAGTCGACTCAAGCAAGAAGACTTGATCGGTCGCGTCGATCTGCCCATTGCCATTACTATCAACGATCACTTGGTTGCCGCGAACAATGGCAATCTCGTCGACGCCATCTTGATTGATGAAGTCACCAACTAGCGGCAAGTCGCCCTTCTGTCCAAACTCGATGGTCTTATTCGGTTTGCCATCGCCATTGGTATCGATCTTCCAAACGCCATTGCGGAAAGTCCCGATGGTAGCCACGCCTCCGTCTTCATTGAACTGACCAGAGATGGCGATGTCTCGATTCGAACCCATGCGGAAGACGTGATCAATCACGTCGGCTCGCGAACGACCTTCGCGACTTGGTTGCATCAATCGTGGAGTGTCTGGTGTTTCGTCTTTATCGCGAGGCACGTTCTTGGGACGTTTGGTCTTTACAAAGTGAGCGGGGTCTGGCATTCCAGGCTCAGAGGCAATCGCCTTTTCATCGCCTTGCCATCGCGGACCAAAGACACCGGCGTCGTCTTTGCCGTCACCATCCCAGTCGCCAACGACAGGCTGATCGCCTTTAGATCCCAGCTTCAACCAAATATCGGCCTCATCCCAACGTCCGTTACCGTTAGCGTCGATGAACCATTCGCCATCCAAGAACAGCGCGAGTTCATCGTAGCCATCGCCGTTGAAGTCACCCATCAACGGTTTGGCTCCAGGCACGTAAAAGACCGACTGTAGCTTATCTCGATTTTGAGCCGAGAGGCTAATGTAGCGGTAGTTACTGGCTCGCATGCCTCTTACCGTCCAAGTCCGGAAGTTGAGGTGATCAGAATTCTCAACGATCACATCCGGTGCAACTTCTTCGCCATTACGTGCACCGCGCGGCGTACCACCGTTGATGATGCTTAAGTG
>CAYWNG010000099.1:0-14588 GCA_964458685.1 uncultured Pirellulaceae bacterium | reverse complement strand
AACAGCAGCAAGTAATGTTGCCGATTGTTGGATACGTTTTTCAATCGAAGGCGGATTGGTCGCGATAGCCTGCGTCTGCTCGGGCTTGTCGCTCCGCCACATCTGAACTTTTCCGTTCCAGTCACCACCAACAACGACAGTTCCATCGCCAGTGATTGAGGCACGTAGAGCGGATTCGGCTAGGCCGGGATACTCTTTTTGCAATTCGCCATTGCCATTCCAGAGTTTAATCTTCGCGTCTTTGCCAGCCGTTACCAAACGACCATCGCGTGCGAAGCGGACGTCGTTAGCACCACCTGGATGCGCTGGCCAGCTCTTGATCTCTTTGCTCTCCATCAGGTCCCAAAACTTGACTGTGCCATCGTGACTGGAAGAGGCCAAGACGTTGGAGTCCAATCGGAAATCCAAATTCGTAACCGCGCCCTTGTGGCCAAGCAACTCCGAATACAAGTTGCCTGTCTCGGCTTCCCAAAGCACCAAACCGTTACCACGGTCTCCCGAGGCCAGCAAAACGCCATCTGGGCTGTAACGCAGCGTGTAGATCCAATCGGTGTGCTTCTTCATCTCGAAGAGCTTTTCGCCAGTCATCGAGTCGTAGACCCGGACCATCTTTTGAGGGCCAGCGATGGCAATACGTCGCTTGTTCGGCGAAATGTCGGCAGCAAGAACGATGTCCAATTCGTCGCCAACTTTCGAAATCCGTTGTCCTGTGACGATATCAACAAGGACAGCACAGCCGCTGTGACTGTGACGACCGCCACCAATCAAAAGCTGTTTACCGTCGCGAGTAAAGGACAGCGATTGAGGCTCGCCTTCTGGGAATGGAATCACGCCCAACAGTTGTCCTGTTTCCGAGTGATAAAGAACGACTTGCTCCTGACCACCAAGAGCGATCAAAGGTGCCCATGGGCTGCAAGCCATTGAGGCAATTGCAGCGCTACGATCGGTTTCGACTACGGGCTCGCGCAGTACTTTTTCTGGAAGTGCAGGTGGACCTTCAGGCTGACCCGATCCGCCGGTGCTGAGCATGGCAGTAGCGGCCGAGCTTGCCTTCTTGATCTTGCTGCCCGAGTTCTCGGGCATGCCTTGTTCAATCCAAATTCGCAAGAGCTCTTGTTGCTCTTTCGCAATTGGGTCGCTATCGGGCGGCATCTTCGGTTGAGCAGCATGGGTCACCAAAGCGTACAATCGCGAGTTCCCCGAGTTGCCCGAAGCGATCACATTGCCGCTGGAACCGCCAGCGAGAGAATCCGCGTAGGTATCCAAGGCCAATCCACCAGCCTTGTCGCCCTGCTTGTGGCAGACCGTGCAGTGCTCGCGGAAGATTGGCTTAATGTGATCGTCAAAGGTGATCTTCTTTTCGTCTTCAATTGCGAAGGCCGAAATCGCCGATAATGCAAACACCAATGTCAAAGTGGAACGAAACATAGCTTTTCAAATCTCAGAGACTTAGTGATTGAACATGAATTCGCGGCTATTGAGGACGGCCCAAAAGGCATCCTCAAGGCCAGCTTGATTGTTCCCAACATCTGCCACCATTTTACTCAACGTGTTCACTTCTGCTTCCGTTGGCAATCGCGACAGGCTGCGAATGTAAATCTTCTCAATAATCTGTGGTACGGTTAGACCCTGCTCAAGCCACGAGTTGATGACTTTGCCTTGCTGGATCTTGCCTTGAGTCGCGTTGCCATTGAGCAGATGCAGAGCTTGCGACAGCGATGGATCTGTACTTGCTTCAGCCTCGCAAACTGTGGTTCGCGGAGATCGACCAAAGGTATTCAAAAAGTAATCGGATGTTGTACCATCGGCGATTTGTACAGCTCGTGATCCCAAAGGCAAGCCACGGAACTTATCCTTCGTGCTGGTTGCTTGCGTGATGCAGTCCAACAGCATTTCGGCAGGAATTCTACGAACAGTGGCGTGCGAGTAGTTTCGCGTATCCAATGTGTTGGTTTCATTTGTCTGAGTCGTACGTTGATAAGCGTGCGAATTGCAAATGTCGCGAACGAGTTGCTTGAGGTCAAACTTGTATTCGGTGAAACGTTTGCCAAGTTCCGCAAACAGCTCAGGATTGCTCGCTGGATTGCTCACTCGAATATCGTCAACTGGATTGACGATTCCAACTCCCATAAAGTGCGCCCAAACACGATTGGCGATGCTGGTCGAAAAGAATGGATTCTGGGGACTAGTCAACCAGTTGGCCAAGACGACTCGACGGTCCTTACCGGCAACATCTGCTGGGCCACCGCCCAAGAAGGTCGATGCAACAGGAGCTTTGCTCACTGGATGATTGACTTCACCGCCCTGTCGATCGAAGACGATTGTTTCTCGATAGTCTTCACCGGTCTTTCGGCCAACCTGAGCGAAGAACGAAGCAAAGCCGTAATAGTCTTGCATCGTCCAGCGATCGAACGGATGGTTGTGGCACTGAGCACATTGAGTGCGAATACCCATGAAGACCTGTGCGACGTTTTCTGCCGTCTTGAGCGTATCTCGCTCGGTTTGGTAGAAGTTCGTCGCGGGAACGTTGAAGACTCCACCGCTGGATGACAGCAGTTCTCGCACAATCTTGTCGATAGGCTGGTCATTGGCCAATTGGTTGGTTAACCAACTGGAGTAGAGGAAGGCTGCTTTGTAGCTGACATTGTTGTCGCTCTTGACCATCAGCAACTGAGCCCACTTCATAGCCCAAATTTCGCTGAATTCCTTACGGGCCAGAAGCTTGTCAATCAGCTTTGCTCGCTTGTCAGCGGATGTATCCGCCATGAACTCGCGATACTCTTCCTCGGTTGGAAGCAGGCCAACGATATCGATGGTCACTCGGCGCAAGAACTCTTCGTCGGTGCACAATCCGCTGGGTAGGACACGCAGCTTCTGAAGTTTGTCAGCGATCAATTGATCGATGTAATTACCCGTGACCGCAGGTGGTTCGTACTTCACACCCTCAGGCAGCACGAGAACTTGCGTGCCAACAGTGTGTGTGTCAAAGCGAGCCATCACGTATGCTTCACCTCGTACACCAGCCTTGACGGCACCTAGGTTAGTAACAGAAGCAGTGCCTTCATTGTTTGTGGTGAAGGCTGCTAGATGGCTGACATCGCGAGATGTTCCATCGCTGTAGTGAGCGACGGCGACGAGCTTCTGCTGCGCGCCATCGCCTTGTAGTACGGCTTGGGCAGGGAACAGTTCTAGCTTCGTGCAAGTTGGCGGTGTTTGCTCGTCAATCTTGGCTTCACGCTCTAGCCAAGTCAGCAATGTCTTGGCGTAAACGCTGTCGGGCTCCATCCGCTTGCCGCCAGAGTGCGGAACCGCGCCAATCGACTTCAAGTACATCAGGCTTTGGTCGGGACGAGCCAAGTTGATTCGGCGAATTCCAATCTCGCGAGTGATGCGATAGTGATCTCCCTTCGGATCGTAACCAAACAGCGAAATCATGAAACCGTCTTTGCCGCGCGCCGCGCCGTGGCAAGAGCCGGTGTTGCATCCAGATCGCGTGAGCACAGGCATCACGTCGAGATGGAAGCTGATTGGTCGAGGCGTGGTCGCCGCGGTCACGGCAATCGTAGACTGCGCGGAGAGATTGTTCCAAGTTGCTTTCAGCGTTGTATTGCCGTCAGCGGCTGGCTTCAACTGCCCGTCCTGCAAGGTTGCGATAGCAGGATTTTCCAAAGCCCATTGGACTTGGTTCGTCACGTCCGAAGTAATTCCGTCGGATCGCTTGGCAACTGCAACCACGTTCTGAAATGCGGCCGAGGTGTTTAGCTTGATTTCGGTAGGATAAACCGTTAGCGACACCCACTCATTGGCAAGTGTTGAACTGACCAACGTTGAACTGGCCAGTGCAAGTGACAGAACGGTGCTGTACAAAACTCGATGAATCAACATAGCGAGATTACTCCGAACCTTTCTGAGCGTTTTGAGCCTGTCGAAGCTGTTCCAATCGACTTAGCGGCTTGGCTGGCGGGGCTGCCGGCGCTGCGGCGGGGGCTGGCGCTGGTGTAGCAGCGACAGCTTCAGCAGCCGGTTTAGGTGGTGGTGGAACGATTTGCAGTTCACCCGTTCCTTGAGTTTGATTGATCAGACCTGCGGGCCTTGTGATCGTAGCCTTAACTACCAACGTCTTGTGTTGTCCTACTCTTGCATCCGCTGCGATCGACACAGGGAAGCTAACTTGCTCGGTGCCTTCGGCCCAAGCGATCTTAGGTTGTGAACATGTTACGCCGGCTGGAATTCCAACCAGCTCAAGTTCAACAGTTCCCTCAGGTGGACGCTTGCCTTCGACAGCTACAACAATGAAGCCTGATTCTCCTTGGGTGATCACAGCCTTCGGGAACTTAAAGTCGAAGAACGGTTCGAGTACTTCCAGCTTGATGAACTCAGTCGAGCACCATACGCGAGCGTTGCGCGACTTGGGGTTGGCTAGGACAGTAATCGGGAAGGTTCCCAACTGAGCTTGTCCATTGGCGGTGACGGGAATCTTCGCTTCGTTTTGTCCTTCAGGAATTGAAACCGATCCACTCGCAGAAACGCCATTAGGATTGTAGAGGACTCGCAATGGAATCGCGTCCTTGTAACCCTCTTTGCGCACAACTCGAACGCTGTACTCCATGTTGCCCAGTCGAGTCAGAGGGACTTGAGGCTGATCGACACTAATCGAAAAGGGCAATTCTTCAGTGAGTGCAATCGAAAGCTTGTTGGTGTCGTGTCCCCAAACGTCAACGTTATTCTGACCACGAACCATCATGGTTCGCTGAGTCAGTTCGCCTTTGACGGCGGGTTGTGCTTCGGCAGGCGTTTCAGCGATCAGCGATGCAAGTGCGGCGTCCAGCGGCGCATCTTTCTTGCCGCGAATCATCATGGGAATGAATGCGTCGTTCGCTTCGAACTTTGGATTCACCAGCTCTAGACCTGCTGGAGCTCCTTCAAGTCTCAAGTTCAGCGGCCCACCAAAGTTAGCTCGTTTGGCTCGCAGTAGCACGGCCATCTGACCGCCTTGAGGCACTTCCAAAACTTGCGAAACGTAACGTTGTAGTTCATCAATGTCCAGATCGAGCGATGGCTTGGGAGGCGAAGCCTCAATGCGATAGGCGTGGAATGGGCTGCCTTCGTTCAACTGATCGCGGATTGAAACCAAGAATTCTCCGTCGGCTGGAAACTTGAACGACAGATAACTGTCAGGCTTGCCACCATTGTCATCGTTGGCTGCCAGTCGGCCACCTTGAGCGTTGTAGATCTCCAGCCAACTATCCAGAGGCGATCGAAGGGTTCGACGGCCAAAGACAGTGAACTCGATGGTCTGATCTTTTTTTCCGACCACTTTGAACCAATCGATATCGCCTGGCTTTTCAAGAACGCCGTTAAATGCTGCTGGCAAAGCTACCGCTGCGATTGCATCGCGACTGGTTTCGTCACCCGCTGTTTCTGCATAGTTCGGAATGTCTTCGACTCGAAGAACGTTTGGTGAAGGAGCGAACTTGCCGTCTCGCGTAGCTGTGTACTTAAAGTCGCCGGGGGTAGTCGGCAACTGAATCGTCTCTGACCATGACTGACCACTAGCATCAACAATGGTCGCTTGGATCGATTCTCCTGGACGTCCTCCCGAAGGAACAATCGACAGCGGTCTTGGATAATCACCTACGTGCAATCGGTAGAAGGCTCGGTCATTTCCACCAAAACTACTTTCGCGAACGATGACGATGTACTTACCAGCCTTGGGAGCTGTAAACGAGCACACGCAATCTTGTTGAATCAACGCAGCGTCATCGCTTCGCGAAACTTCGAATCGATTCTCGTCCAGGATCGCGACGAAGGGATCGAAGAAATCTGTTCCAAGGCGCAATCCCTCAAGTTCAACCGTTAGCTTTTGACCTTCAGCGAGTTCAACTGCGTAATAGTCGACATCTTCGTTTTTGCACAAACCATGGACCGTCGAGTTGATTGGGATTGTTTGCGGCGCAGTGAACTCGCTATTGGGTTCGACTTCGTCAACAATTGGCATCGTTCCTACGCCGAAGTAGATCACGTTGCTCAAGCCAGTCTTCGTAGCCAATCGTAGAGAGTGGAGGCCGGGCTGACAATCGGCGGCAATCTTGACTTTGAACTTCGCCTTGTTGTCACCCTCGGTAGTCAAGCTGACTTGTTCAACGCCAGGCTGAAACAGCAGCAGCTTCGTAGCGTCGCCAATTCGAGCTCCGATTAACTCCATCTCAACTTCTTGGCCACGAACGTAGCCCGATGGATTAACTCGATTGACTTGTGGATCATCAGCATGAGTTGCTGTAGTTAGCAAAGCTAACGCGCCAGCAACACCTACGCGGAACAGACGATGTGCAGTGTATCTCACTTTGCACTTATCCTATTAAGCTCGACAACCAAAGATTCCACCTGGCAGCCGATACATTGCTTTCAAGCACTCTCCCTGTGCCAGCCTGCTAATCCGAGATTCTTTGACAAAAGAACGCGTGCTACAAAGGCAGCACGCGCGTTGAGTCCGCAAACAAAATTCGCAAACAAAGTTCGCACACGAATTCGCAACTAGGCGATAAGGTCCTTGATGACCTTGCCGCCGTCGACGATTTCAATTGGTCGATCGCCAGGAGCCATAAGTTCCTTGTCGGCGACGATGCCCAGCAGATGGAATACAGTTGTTGCCAAGTCGGCTGGCTCGACTGGATCCAGATCAGGCTCTGAAGCTGTCGGATCGGATGTACCGTAGATCGTTCCACCCTTGATACCGCCACCGGCGAGCATCACGCTGAATACCTTTGGCCAGTGATCGCGACCAGCAGTTGCATTGATCTTTGGAGTGCGTCCGAATTCGCTGCTAACCATCACGATGGTGCGTTGCAACAAGCCGCGGGAGTCCAAGTCGTTCAGCAATGCAGCCAACGCTTGGTCTAGCGGTGGCATTTGATTGCGAGTGTTTGGAGTGATGTTATCGTGCATGTCCCAGCCACCGTAGGTCAGCGAGACGAAGCGACTTCCCGCTTCGACCAAACGACGTGCGAGCAGCAATCGTTGTCCAGCGGTGTTCATTCCATAAGCTTCGCGCAGAGCCTTGTCTTCTTTATCAAGATCAAAAGCTTCGCGAGCCTTCGGAGAACTGATCAAGCCATAGGCTCGCTCGTAGAAGCTATCCATGGCAGCAACTGTGTCAGCGTTATGTCGAGCGGCGAAGTAATCGTTCACCGTTGACAATGCAGCTCGACGTCGCGCGAAGCGAGCTTCGTCGACTCCATTGGGTAGATTCAAGTCTTGAACCTTGAATCCATTGTTCGCTGGGTCTGCGCCTAAGCTGAACGGTGCATGTGAAGTGCTCAAGAATCCACTTCCAGCAAACTCGTTAGGACGATTAGGAATACAAACATAGGCAGGCAGATTTTCACGTGGGCCATATTCGTGACTGATCACACTTCCAAAGCTTGGATAGATCAGCGCCGGGCTAGGCTTGTTGCCAGTGAACATATTGTGCGTGCCGCGTTCGTGAGCAGCTTCGCCGTGAGTCATCGAACGAATGATCGCGTACTTGTTGGCGATGGCTGCCATCTTGGGCAACGTTTCGCTGATCACTTCGCCAGTGTTGGTCTTAATCGACCCCATTTCGCCGCGGTATTCCAATGGGCTGTACGGCTTGGGGTCCCATGACTCTTGGTGCGCCATTCCACCAGGCAAAAAGACGTGGATAACGCTGTCGGCCTTTGCTGGAATGAAGTCGTAGTGTTTTTGATCAGCGTGAAGACTTCGCATCCGCAAGAAGTCGGCCAGTGTTAAGCTGCCCAATGCACCGACGGTTAGAAAATTTCTGCGCGACAGGCTGTTATCGAAACATTTCATCTAGCTTACTCCTAGGGATATGAAGGCGGACGATCCGCTTGGTGACTATCAAAAACTAACGTTGTTGAATTTGAAATCGAAGTACTTTCTGCAAGGATGCAGATGTATCAACGATTGATTGGTGGGATGGGCAGGTGGGCTTCACTTGTGTATGCGTCGTGGTTACGATCGCGGGTGAAGTTAGGTGGGATGGACTTCAAGCAGATCTTCGGCGATCAGCTTATGTCTTCTTAATGATAAGTTGCCAAGGATCTAATGTCAAAGGATGTAAATCCCGCAAATCCCGGTCTGGGCACAAGATCTCAGTTAGCTGCGCCTTGGATTTTCCGTTGTCAAATGAGGTTCCACGGCTGATATGATGGTGCTGTGTCCCCACGCGGTTGTAACGCCCCTCCCCATGCAGTCGTATTGCTCAATACTTAGCGAAGCAACGAAGGCAGCATGACTGCCGGTAATAGTCGTTAGTGGTTGGTGCCGTCCCGCAGGGCTTGTGAAGGTGGGTGTTGAGATTGCCATTTTGGTGGGTGGGTTAGACAATGCGAACTCCTAGATTACCGTCCTGGTCCGACTGGCCTTACCGCCTGGGGTGCCCTGTTTGGGCCTGTAAACACTGGGGCGGAGCGGTTTACCCGGCAGGAACGCCGCCAAAAAATATCCTGCAATGGTATAGCTCTTGGTTCGGAATCGCTGAAGGCAACAGCACATTTTACGGACTACCCAGCATCGATCAGATCGCTCGTTGGGCCGGCGACAGCTTGTCTGGCTTCGAGTTCTGCTTCAAGTTTCCGCGTGTCATCAGCCACGATAAATCGCTACAAAATTGCGATGCAGAACTCGATCAGTTTCTTCAAAGACTGCAAGTCTTAGCCGGACACAAGCGATTGGGACCGACGTTCCTTCAGCTTGGGCCGAGCTTTTCCGGACGAGATTTCAAGCGACTCGAATCGTTCCTTGAAAGGCTTCCCACGGAGTGGCCGTGGGCTGTCGAAGTTCGACATCAAGATTGGTTTGATCAAAGCACTTGCGAAGCGCAACTTGACCAACTGCTTCGCAGTCGGAACATCGACCGCGTATCGTTCGATTCGCGGCCTCTGTATTCATTACCGCCGAGCGATGCAAGCGAGCGCGAGTCGCAATCGAGGAAGCCTCGCAGTCCATTTCGCACAACCGTAACAGGTTCGAAACCGATGGTCCGATTGATTGGTCGCAATCGAGACGATGAAGTGACCGACTATTGGATTGAGTGGTCGAAGATCATTTGCGACTGGATCGATCAAGGTCTAATGCCTTACGTCTTCACGCACTCTCCCGATGATCGCTACGCACCTCAACTCGCTCGCAAGCTACATGCATTGATTCAACAGGAATACTCTTCAAGACACCCCAGTCGCAATCCTATTGGCGACTTCCAGGATGTTCAATCGATGCGCCCTGAAACGCCGACACAGCAGATGCTGTTCTGAGTGTGGCTGCGGGTTCTTAAGACGCTCCGTTGCCTGGAGCTTCGTACTCGTGCTCAGTCGAAGACGGTGCTCGTGCTCGTTTTTCGCGTTCGATCACGAGCACCATTTCATTGATCACGAGCAAGACTTCTAACTCGATTTGCGCTATTATCTAAGCAGGTCTTTCACCGGGCCGTCCCGTAGGCCGCGGGTACAGACAGCAGTTCTCGGGGCACACATCGTGTAGCGGAGGCATGCTGCCGATCGATCGTCGCGTTGAGCCTTCATTCAGTCGCTCTTGGATCAATTCGATCAACATTTGAATGAACAGCGGATGGGTTCCCACGGCGCTCGCTCGCGAGTAGACCATTCCAAGTTCATCGCAAGTGGCCTTCGCTTCGGTGTCCAAATCAAACAAAACTTCCATGTGGTCGGATACGAAGCCAAGTGGCGCAACCACAACGGCTTGGGTTCCTTCAGTGGACAATTCACGAATGCGATCGCTGATGTCTGGCTCAAGCCACGGCTGTTGAGGCGGGCCGCTGCGGCTTTGATAAACTAGATCCCAGTTCTCGATTTTCAGTTGCTGAGCGATCAATCGGCCAGCTTCCTTAAGCTGAGCAACATAATTACAGTTGTCCGACATTGAGTTCGGAATGCTGTGTGCCGAATAGAGCAGCCGGGACGACGCGCGTTGTTCTTCAGTCAAGCGCGAGTAGGCTTCTCCAACAAGGCTGGCCTGCGCTTCGATGAATAGCGGGTGGTTGAAACCAAATCGCAATCGCGGAACCGTGAGCTGTTGTCCACCGCAGCTCGTTTGGATCGCAGCTTGGATGTTCTCTCGATATTGTCGGCAGCCCGAGTACGAACTGAACATGTTCGTGAATACCGGCAAAGCGCGGCTAAGGCCTCGCTGCTGCATCTCAGCAAAGGCATCCTCGATGTAAGGCTTCCAGTTGCGATTGCCCCAGATTACCGGCAAGTTCAAGTTGGCGTCGCGAAGCCCGGCCTCTAAACGCGCCATGATGTCGCGATTCTGATCGTTGATTGGACTGATGCCGCCGAAGTGTTGATAGTGTTCGGCGACTTCAAGCAATCTCTCTCGTGGTACCGGTTTTCCCCGCAAAACGTTTTCGAGAAAAGGAATCACATCGTCGGGGCCTTCGGGCCCGCCGAACGAGACAAAGAGGATGCAATCGATTGATTGTGGCATGCTGATGGACGATTTCGAGTTTTGGTTACTGCAGTAAATTGGGTGGTCGTTTGGGCTCCTCAGTCGGTGCGACTGGGTTAGCCGGATTGGCTGGCTGTTTCACGCTAGGTTTGTTATCACCATCGCGAGGCGTCCCCGGAATGAACTCACTAAGCGGTGCTCCGGAAAGCCATGCAAGTATGAAGGTTATTACAAAGTACAGCATGAAGTGCATCAGCCCTTGAGCGATCTCAAGCTCCAGAGCCAGCACGCTTGCTGCCGTTCCAACAGCGATCATGGCGGCGATCATGATCACCATTTCGACCGGAGTAATCTCGCTTACGCGATCATGACTACCGATCAACGCAGGCATGAAGACGTAGATCAGCCAGGAAAGCGAGAATATGGTCGCAACGATTCCCGCGCGGACCCACATCTCTTTTCCTTTGAATCCCTCCAGCTCATCGCTCTGCAAAAACCAATACCCAGCTACGACCAATGGAATGGCTAGCCCAAACGCTCCAAGGCACAACATCGCGCCAGGAGGCGGAGTTTTACTGATGCCAAACGCTAAGGCTAATCCCAGCGTTACGATAGCTCCAAGGGAAGCACCCAGGATCACGGGCATGCTCAGCTTGGTCTCTTGCCGACGAATCGGCGCGATGACCGACTTGCCTTTACTGTCTGTGGGTGTGTCGGTCTTCGGGGCATGAATCACGACCTCTTCGGATTTCTCCGGGATCTTGATCGTCGACTTGCACTTCGGGCAAGGTCCGCTCTTACCAGCAAACTTATCGTTGACTGAGAAACGCGTGAAGCAGCTCGGGCAGGTTACGTTGATTGGCATGCTTGGCGAACGTTGAAACGTGTTGGAGATTAGTTTTGCGAAAAGATTATTCCGGTAGCCGTAACGCATCTGAAGGCGCGAGACTGCGAACATTCTAAAGCAGAGCCTTCGGCAAGACTCCATACTAACAAAAAACACCGCTCGAAGCTAAGCTACGAGCGGTGTTTGAGTTTGATTTTGAAGTTTGACTATCTGAGTTGATTCGGCTGTCGAAGTGATTCGGCTGCTCGTGAAGAGGAAGCTAGTCCTTCTTCTTACGCTTGGCAATGATCTCTTCTTGAACGTTGCTTGGGCACTTACGATAGGTCAAAAGCTCCATCGTGAAAGTACCTTGTCCCTTAGTCATACTGCGAAGGTCAGTTGCGTATCCGAATGTTTCCGCCAAAGGAACTTCAGCGATAACGTAGGAGATAGCATCACGACTGTCGGTAGAAACGATCAGTCCACGACGTCGAATCACGTCACCGACCACGTCCCCTTGGTAGGACTCGGGGCATTCTAGCTCCACCTTCATAATCGGCTCGAGCAGCACTGGCTTCGAAGCGGCCATCGATTCGCGGAAGCAACCCTGTGCACAAATGTAGAACGCGCGTTCCGACGAGTCGACATCGTGGTAGCTACCGTCGCGAAGGTCGATTCGAACGCCCACGACTGGATACTCTGCCAAAGGTCCCTTAGCGACGGAGTCTCGCATCCCCTTTTCCACTGGTGGAATGAACTGCTTAGGAATCCGTCCACCAACTACGTGCTCTTCGAATTCGAATGTTGTTTCGCCTTCGGTATCAATTGGGCTCAGTTCGCCCTTGATGTGCGCGTATTGACCGGAACCACCCGTCTGCTTCTTGTGCTTGTAGTCGAACTCAACAACCTGCGTTGGAGCTTCACGGTAGCTCACCTTAGGAGCACCGGCTTGCACTTCGACTTTGTACTCGCGGCGCATACGCTCGATGTAAATGTCCAGGTGCAACTCACCCATTCCGCAGATAATCGTTTCGCTGGTTTCTTCGTCGTTGTAGACTTGGAAAGTTGGGTCTTCTTTGCGGAAGCGTTGAAGAGCCTTGCCCATCTTGTCGGCGTCAGCGCGGCTAGCTGGGTTGACCGACATTTTGATCACTGGCTCAGGTACGAACATACTTTCGAGCGAGCAATAGCCGCGTTCGTTCGAGTAGGTTTCACCGCTCGCGCAATCGATACCCATGATAGCTACGATATCGCCAGCTTCAGCGAAATCAATTTCTTCGCGAGCATCAGCGTGCATTCGCACGATACGGCTAAAGCGTTCCTTACGACCTGTACGCTGGTTGGTGTACATTTCGCCCTTTTCAATGCGACCTTGGTAGACTCGCATGAAGGTCAATTGACCGTAAGTGTCTTCGACGATCTTGAAGGCCATTCCAACGAACGGCTCTTTCGGATCAGCCTTCAGTGGGAAGCGTTCAGCTTCATTGTCGAACTTGCGTGCCTTGATCTCTCGCTCAAGAGGACTTGGCAAGTACCGGCAGACCGCATCCAGCAACGGTTGCACAGCCTTGTCCTTGAACGCTGAGCCAACGTAAACAGGTGTTAGGCCTTGGTTTTGAACTGCATCCTTGACGACCTTGTGGATCAAATCTTCGGGAATCTCTTCTTCGCTCAAGAGCAATTCCATCATTTCGTCGTTGTACATCGACAGGCTTTCGAGCATCTTGTGACGATACTCTTTGCATTCGTCGATCATGTCGGCAGGAATCTCTTCTTCTACGACCTTCTCTCCACGGTCGCCCATGAATCGCAAGGCCTTCATAGTGATCAAGTCGACGCTACCGGCGTATGTTTCGCCAGCACCGATGGGCAACTGCATAAGCACTGCGTCGGTGTTCAGTTTGTCGTGCATCATTTGCACGACCTTCTTGGCGTTAGCTCCAGTTCGGTCCATCTTGTTGATGAAGGCCAAGCGAGGCACGTTATAACGTCGCATTTGACGGTCAACGGTCAATGATTGACTTTGAACACCACCGACCGCGCAAAGTACAAGAACCGCACCGTCCAGAACTCGAAGCGATCGTTCAACTTCGATCGTAAAGTCCACGTGGCCAGGGGTGTCAATCAAGTTGATGTGGTGTGACTCAGGAATCTTACTGGCGGGATTAGCACCCCAAGAAACGCTGGTCGCGGCGCTGGTAATGGTAATACCGCGCTCTTGCTCCAGTTCCATGTGGTCCATCGTGGCCCCGTCGCCACCGCCCTTAACCTCTTCGATCTTGTGGATTTTACCGGTGTAAAACAGGATTCGCTCGCTAAGCGTTGTCTTACCAGAGTCGATGTGAGCACTAATACCGATGTTGCGAACTTTTGCGAGATCCATATAAAACACCTGGAGAACCGAACGACACAATGGGCCAGATGTCGCAAACAGTTGCGACACCGGATAGAAATGCAGAGTTTGCGAAGGCAACTACCAGCCTCAGAGGGTTGGATTTGCCTGCCAAGCACGCCTGTTCAGCGACCGAGTGGCTACAAACAACACCAAAAGTTGGGTGCCTAAGAAACTCTACCAACGATGGAATTTCCGTAGGGGCAATATCTTACAAGTTCCCCAAGCTGGGGAAAGGCCAAAAATCCCCACCAAGTAGCCTGCTTTGGCGTTTCGAGACTGGTTAAAGCGCGCGTTTTGAGGCGTTTTCGGGGTTCGTCGTGCCTGGATTGGTGACCATTGGTTCCGATCCTGCCGAATAGTTGAGCGACTGCAAGATTGCCACGCTCCTTTTCCCAAAGATTCATGCCGGCCGGTTGCACTACGACACCTGTGACCTAAATGAAATTGCCCCTATTGAGACTGTGCTGCATTGCCCAGCCTCAACTACTTTGTCACGTCAAGCTCTAGAGTTTTCATACTCTCAGTAGCACTTTATAGGGGTATTCTCGATGAAGCAAAGGCACTCAACGTCTAGCGACAACGACTTTAGCGTTGATCCGCTACTCGCCTTCCATCTCCAAGGTGAAGAGTACGCCAACGACATCATGGTGGCTCAAGACTCTCTCGCTGGACCTCAGCCAGTATCGGGCTGCCCTCTTTACGTTCACGGATTAGCCAATCTAAAGCGGGAGACAGGCGTCTGTCTTCCTGATGTTCTCTTGTGCCAGCAGGACTCAAGAGCGATCTAGCTTCTGTCCCATCTCAAAACAAATGCTTTCAAGTCTCAATCGTTGAGGAAACCAAAATGCACTTTCTGAATTCACTTAGCGCCCGAGCCAAGCTGATACTCTCGTTTCTGTTGGTCTGCGCGATGCTTGG
>CAYWNG010000098.1:6016-14601 GCA_964458685.1 uncultured Pirellulaceae bacterium | reverse complement strand
TCCGCGCGAGGACATGTCCGAGAAGCTGATTGCCCGAGTCTACGAACGACTGGCGGCCACCGATCTTCAAGAAGGCGCAGTCTTCTTGAATGGCGACTACGGCCCAAACATGCTGGTCGATTGGATGCGGATGAAGTTCGGCGTCGAGATCGACTTGCAAGACTTGCGACAACGCGAGCCCAAGGATATCACCGAAGAACTGACTAGAACCGCCGAAGCCGCCTATCGCAAGAAGGAGGCTCACTATCCTGTGCTGGCTGGTCTAACTCGGTTTGGCAAGCGAACTTCAGAGACATCGTTCGAAGTCAACGGCGCTGCATTGGCATCGTGGGCCAGCGAACGCTTTGGTAAAGAACTTACCGAAGCCGATCTCGCCGTTAGTTCGTGGAATGAATTGATGGAAAAGCTGAGCGAACTAAGTCAAGGCAATAGCATCGCATGCGAAGCAGCCATCGACGAAGCCATGGCTCAAGTTCGCGAGCTGTTCGGTGATGCTGAGCCAGCTACTTCTGCGAAATACGCAGCGGGAAGCGAATCAGCTCTGGAGTCATTCCGACAATGGATGGCTACAAAGCTGAACGCATACTTGGAAGCCGACAAACTTGCCGACATGGATGAAAAGGCTGTTAGCCGCTATGTGATGCAAGCCATTGATGACCGATTCCATCCCGAAGTACGACGTATGGAGCGACAGGTCTTGCTGCAAATCGTTGATGCAGCTTGGAAGGATCACCTTCTGGCCATGGACCACTTACGAAGCGCGATCAGCCTGAAGGGCTACGCTCAGATGGACCCCAAGGTCGAGTACAAGCGCGAGGGTATGCGCATGTACGGCGACATGTGGTTCTCGATCGGCGAACGAATGACCGATCTGATCTTCCGCATGGAAGGCTTGGACGAAGACTTCATCGCCAGCACCATGCCTGAGACTGTGGCGCGACACGACGCGGCTCCTTCGGCACTGCGAAATCCCGGCATCTCAGCTCAACAAGCTGCCGACCTAGCTGCGGCGGATCGAGCTGGCGCGGACATCGATAGTCGGCTCGACCCAATTCGCAATTCGGGAAATAAGGTTGGACGTAACGATCCCTGCCCATGTGGCAGTGGAAAGAAATACAAGTCGTGCCACGGACGTAACTAGGCTTTCAAAGTCTTTTCTCTTAACAATCTCTGCGTGACACGTGCCTCCGGGCATCTGTCATGTAGAGATCGAGACGAACTTCAAAGGAGCGCATTTTGGCAAGGACGCCGACCATCAGCTTGCTGCTGCGAAATGCGGTCTACCTGAGCTTGATGACACTTCTAGTCCCGTGGATTCTCTGGCGCAGTCTTCGCACTGGTAGATATCGCAATGGACTGCGAGCAAAGTTGCTGGGCTGCAAAAAGCTATCCGCCAAGCCAGAATCGTTAAAGCGAATTTGGCTGCATGGAGTTAGCGTTGGTGAGATTCAACTGCTCGCTCCCTTGATGGACCAACTTCGGCGCGAGTTAGTCGAAGTCGAGTTCGTTGTGTCGACGACCACAGACACCGGCATGGACTTGGCTCAAAAGCTCTACGGCTCGCTTGGCGATACTCAGCTTATCTACTTCCCGCTCGATTTTTCGTGGGCGGTTCGAAGGACGATCGCGAGTGTAAACGCGGACATGTTGATTTTGGGCGAACTTGAGGTGTGGCCCAACTTGCTGGACATTGCCGCTGAATTGAAATTGCCCGTTGTTGTTGTGAATGGGCGGCTGAGCCCCCGAAGCTTTAAAGGCTACCAGCGGTTCGCTTGGTTGACTCGCCCCATGTTCGCCAAGTTGCGATTGGTGGTTGCTCAGACACCTGAGTATGCCGAGCGATTTGTGCAATGCGGCGTCGCCAGCGATCGAGTCACGGTAAGCGGCTCGTTTAAGTTTGACAACGTTAGCTTTGATGCGAGTTGTCAGCAAGTGAACGATCTAAAGAATCTAGTTGGCCTCAAAGACCATCACACGGTTTGGGTTTTGGGAAGTTCTCAAGATCCAGAAGAGTCGACTTGTTGCAGCGCGTTGATCAAAGCCAAGCAGCAGTTTCCCAATCTCAAGCTGATCGTTGTGCCGCGGCATCGCGAACGGTTTGACGAAGTCGATCAAACAATTCGAGCCTACCCGCTAAGATCATTGCGCCGTTCAAGCCTTCTGTCGCACTTAGAAGGCGATTGTTTGAATGGCAATTGTCTGGACGGCAGTGGTTTGGACGGCGATGACTGGGATGTTCTATTGGTAGATACTATCGGCGAGCTTCGTTGGTGGTGGGGGCTGGCGGATTTGGCATTGGTTGGAGGCAGCTTCGGCTCTCGCAACGGCCAGAACATGCTTGAGCCCGCAGCCTACGGAGCCAACGTAGCTTTTGGCCCGAAGACACTGAACTTTCGAGCCATTGTAGAATTGTTACTACAGGCCGATGCCGCCAAGCAAATAGAATCGCTAGACCAAATCGAATCCTGGCTGATGCAACAATTGACAGATCCTCAGTCGGGCAAGGCTCAGGGGCTTCGCGCTCAGCAATTGGTTCGCAGCCAACAAGGCGCGATCGCGCGAACGGTCGAGCAGCTCACTCAAATTCTCCCGAACATTGAACCTAAGCGGCTAGCAGCATAGCAAACTATGATCGAACAACTGAACCAAAAGTTCGCCATCGGTAACTCGCTCAAGTTTCTTCCACATGCTAGTGGACTCATTCAAGGGATCGTTGATACGCCGGTGTGTAGCGGTAGCTTCTTTCTGCTAGGAGGCCATGTATCTGCCTATCAGCCGAAGTCGCAACAGCATCCCGTTTTGTTCATGAGTCGCGATGCAATCTATGCAGTCGGCAAGCCTATTCGCGGCGGTGTTCCGGTCTGCTTTCCTTGGTTTGGACCGAATGCTTCTGACGCGACTGCTCCAGCCCATGGGCTCGTGCGAACGGAACTCTGGGACGTTGTCGAAGCAAAACAAATCGGCGATTCGATCGTAGTCCGATTGCAGAGAGAACTACCCAATTATCAGCTCGACTACCGAATTGATTTTGGAGCGTCGCTCGCGATGCAAATGAGCATCACGAACACAAGCGACCAAACACAGAAGTGCGAGTTGGCTCTCCACACCTACTTTCAGATTGGCGATCTAGCCAGAGTCTCCATCACCGGTCTTGAGTCGATTGCCTTTCGAGACAAACTCACCGGTACAATTGAACCCGCCGCAGGAAGCCCAATCGCGTTCACAGCCGAAACGGATCGTGTTTACATGGGGCAGGTCGCAAAGATCGAGCTTCATGACCCAGCTTGGAATCGAGTTATCCGACTGGTGCCTGAAAACTCGCAATCCACAGTCGTTTGGAATCCTTGGATCGAAAAATCGAAGCGGTTGAATGACTTTGCCGACGACGAGTACTTACAAATGTGTTGTATTGAGACAGCCAACGTACATCCTAGTGAATTGTCAATCAATCCTGGGCAAACAGCGGTTGTTGGAGTACAAGTTCAAACTCAAGACGAAACAACTTTGCCCAACTAAGTCCAATTCCGGTATAACTAACTTACAACTCCTTTAGCCCCAGCGTTAACAACTAGGAAGAATCATGACGGAAACGGCAACCACAACCGAGGCCGCATCGACCAGCCCCAAGGCCATTGCTCCGCTAAAAGCCATTCATCGCAGAATCCTTGGAGTTCTGATGGAGAAGGCTCGAACCACTCCCGATGTTTATCCACTTTCGCTGAATGGATTGGTGACCGGCTGTAATCAAAAGAGCAACCGCGCGCCGTTGATGAATCTGTCGGAACAGCAGATTGAAGATGCGATTGCCGACATGCGGCAGAAGCAGTTGGTAGCAGAAGTTCATGGAGGCGGTCGGGTACCCAAGTTTCGCCACTACGGTTACGACTACATGGGAGTCAAGGGTGTCGAGGCGGCAGTCATGACCGAACTACTTCTCCGAGGCGAACAAACCGTCGGCGAACTGCGCACGCGAGCTAGTCGATTTGATCCAATCGCTGACTTGGCTGCGATGAATCAAATTTTGGAAAGTCTAATGCAACGCGGCTTAGTCGTTTACTTGACACCACCAGGCCGAGGTCAACTGATCTCGCACAACCTTTATGAGCCGCATGAACTTGAGCAGCTTAAGGCATCGCTAAGCGGATACACTGGTGATGAACCTGCTGGTCATTCCAGCAGTGGTTCAACGAGCAGCGGTTCATCTGCCGGCGCTCGATCCTCTTCTAGTTCGGCAGCCATTGAGATCGAACAACTTCGATCCGAAGTTCGCGAGCTGCGTTCTATGGTTGAACAACTGAGCGAGCGACTATCGGTGCTAGAGCAGTAAGTAGACTAGCCCGTTGCGACTTCTAAACAACACTGAAGAGACAAGAGCCCCATGGAGTCGTTTAACCCAGTTCAACCAAGCTTGGGTGAGTCAGTTCCTCAAACTGCGGTGCGGTACGAGTATAGCTCGGAGTTTCCAGGGATACTTGAGCACCTGGGGGCGTCGCTGGCGATCTCGACCTATCAAGCTGGCCAATTGGTTTTGGTCGGTGTGGCTGGTGGCAAGCTGGAGTTTTCTTTTCATGGATTTCGACAGCCCATGGGCATCGCGGTCAGCCCTGACTGCATCGCCGTCGGCAGCCATCGTGAATTGCACTTGCTGCGAGGTTCACACGATATCGCTCGTCGAATCGCGCCGGCGGGGACTTACGATTCAGCTTGGATCGCTCGCAGTTCGATCATCACCGGTGCCATTCAATCGCATGAAATGGCATGGGGGGCGGAGGGGCTTTACTATATCAACACACTCTTCTCGTGCATCTGCACCATCGACGACCGTCATAGCTTCAATCCAGTTTGGAAGCCCCCGTTCATCTCCGTTCTTGAACCCAACGACCGATGTCATCTGAATGGCTTGGCGATGAAAGATGGTAAGCCCGCTTTCGTCACGTGTCATGGCATGTCCGACGAACCAGGCGGATGGCGTCCCAACAAATCGCATGGTGGCACTGTACTTGCTGTGGAAAGCGGTGAGACAGTCGCAACGGGCCTCGCAATGCCACACTCGCCACGGTGGGTGCATCAACGACTTTGGGTCCTGCATTCCGGCGCGGGTCAGTTGGCGCAAATCGAGCTAGGGAGTGGCAAGGTTCAACCCGTAGCGGACTTTCCGGGCTACGTTCGCGGCCTGGACTTCTCGGGGCAATTCGCCTTTGTGGGACTTTCAAAAATTCGCGAGAAGTCGGTCTTTGGAAACATGCCCATCGAACGCGATCGAGCTAATTTGCGTTGTGGCGTGGGAGTATTTGATTTGGTTTCAGGAAAGACCGTTGCTTCGTTGCAATTTCATTCAGGCGTGGATGAGATCTTCTCGGTTGCCGTGATTCCCAATTCTCGACGACCATTTTTGGTCGCACAAAACGATACGCAGGGCCCAGAGAAGGAGATCTGGATTCTTCCAGAAACTGTTCGTGCCGCTGGGCAAACCCAGCCTGAGGCTCGAATGACTCCCGAGGTCGATTCGTCGATTCTAGCTCAACAGCAAGCCGTTTATGCCGAACAACTCCATTCGCAAGGAAGGCTCCAGGAAGCGCTACTGGCATTCCGCAGATCGCTCGAACTAGACTCGAATCAACCTACGACGCTGTGCAATTTGGGAAACTTGTGGCAAGACTTAGAGGACCAACATCAAGCACTGGAGTGTTATCAAGCGGCGTTAAAACTCGATCTCAATCTGATTCCTGCACTACAAAATCTCGGCTATCTCTACAACGCGCATTGCAGACCCGAAGAGGCGGCTTCGATCTATCAGCACTTGGTCGAGCTCCAGCCCACACCGCTCAATCGAATTCTTGATGCAGGCATCTTGCCGGTGATCTACAAGTCTCACAAGGATTTAGAGTACTGGCGAAATCGCATGACCAGTCGAATTGATTCCTTGGTGGCTCAGCAAGCCAAAATCGATACAAGTAATATGCTTGTCCCCACGTCATTCTTTCTTGCCTATCAAGGCAAGAACAATGTCGATGTGATGCGCCAGCTCGGAAAGATCTATCATGGCCCGCAATTGGTTCAGCCTGCGAACGAGCGCGTTGAGCCACGCTCGGATGGTCGATTGCGAGTGGGCTTCATCTCGGCTTACTTTCGAGATCATACCATCGGACGACTGAACCTTGGTCGTATCCAGCGGCTTGATCGTTCGCGATTCGAAGTCACGGTGCTTGCAACTTCCAATCGAAACGACTCTGTCGCAGCTCAATTTCGAAATGCCGCAGATCGCTATGTGAGCCTTGAGCGGCATGTGCAGCGAGCTCGCGAGCGGATCGTGGATCAAGATCTGGATGTGCTTGTCTTTGCCGATATTGGAATGGATGCGTTAACCTCGACGCTGAGCTGGTCGCGGATGGCAACGATTCAATGTGCGACTTGGGGGCATCCAGAAACGACCGGTAGCCCTCACATGGATTTCTTCCTATCCAGCAAGCTGCTTGAGCAAGAAGACGCCGACGGGCACTACACCGAAAAACTAATTCGATTCAAGCGACTGGCCACTTACTTCGAGCGACCAACATCAGACCGTGTGCAAGTTCTCTCACGAGCTGAACGTCGTGAGAGGGCTGAGAGGTTTGGGCTGGATCGGGCCGCGAATCATTATGTCTGTCCGCAAACGCTTTACAAACTGCATCCCGATTTTGATAGAGTACTTCACGGAATTCTTAGCACAGACCTTCAAGCCCAGATTGTGCTAATCGAAGGCCGCGAAGTGAATTGGACCAATCGATTGAAAGAGAGGTATGCGGAATCGCTTGGCGGAATGCATGATCGCATCGCTTGGCTTAAGCCGCTGACTCGTCCGGATTACCTTCGCTTGTTGGCTGCGTCCGATGTCGTCTTAGATCCACTGCACTTTGGCGGCGGGCATTCGAGCTACGAGGCGCTTGGGATGGCTGCACCGATTGTGACCCTGCCTGGCGAATTCCTTCGCAGCCGGATAACTTTAGCTTTGTACCGGCTGCTGGGAATTGAAGATGGGATCGTGAGCAATGTAACCGAGTATGTTAAATCTGCCATTAACCTTGCTACCAACGAGCCCGCGCGACAATCGTTCAGTCAACGAATCATCGACAACAGTAGCAAGATCTTTGAAAACGAAGAAGAGGTTAGCGAGTTTGGCGACTGGCTGTGGTCGCTAACGCATCCGATAGAGTCGTAGACTGATAACCGGTTGCTTTACTTGCGACCAAGTTTGACCAGCTTGCCGCTAGCGACGTTGCCAACACTGATCACCGAGTCTGCTGTCAAAGCAGGAAGATCGGCCAGAAGAGTACCTCCGTTGCGGCTATCAAAGTGGTATTGAATCAGGCCGCGACCATTCGAAGTTACCTCGGCGATCTTCGTACCATCGATCATCAAGTCAAAGGTTGAATTCCTTTCGACTCGCCCTAGCAACAAGCGAATTACGGTACGGTCTTCGCCAATACCCAGTTGAGCTCCGCCAAGCATTCGATTGCCACTTAGATTGGCAACGTAAACACTTTCTGGGATCTGCACGCGATCCTTGAGTGTCTGAAATGCGCCGGTGTATTCACCCACTGCGATTGTTGTATTGGACTCGATGGTTGGAAAGTTCTCGATCGATTTGACGTCGATACGCTTGGCGATCACGCCTGCCGAGTTAGCAGTAAAGCTGGCTACCACGGTCCCAGCGATTGTCACATCGTACGACTGATCTGCCGTAAGTCCGCGAGCGTAAACACCTAGGAAGCTAAAATTGCCCTGCGAGGCGTAAAGCACTTCGCCGCGACGTTCGCCATTAAAGGTTAGTGGCGAGCTAAAGACGCTGTTGGCAATCAAGTTACGGTTCTCAGCAGCTCGCGCAGTTTTCCGTTCGCCTTCGCCAGTCAGCGGAACCTCAGCGACCGACTCAACGACTAAGGTGCTGCCGACTTGGCCTTCCATCAGCAGTTCTGGAATGCGACCGACCAGATCATTATTCGCATTGAGCTTTAGAACTCCACGACCACGGTTGTCGGTCTGAATCGTTCCGATCCATTTGTCTTGCAGCAAGACTTCGTGCGAATCATTGCCTGCCGCATTTTGAACACGGACTTCTAGATCGGTGCTTCCATCTTCGTTCTTGATCAAGCGAACTCCAACACGCTCGTCACCCTTGCCGTCAACTTTTGTCCAAGCGGTTTCATTGCCATTGCTGGATGGATTGCGCTCGTTCAGCCAGTTGATGACTTTCAGTGCGTCGCTGGGAGTAGTCTTGCCATCGTCTGTGACATCAACGAAACCAATTTCGCTTGGGTCACTAATCGTTGCATTCGCGCCTCGATTGAGTTGGTTGATCACCTTTAGAGCATCTGCGGGAGTCACGATCGAATCATCGTTGACGTCCAGTGGTGCGAACAGGTTATGGCAATCGGCGGCCATGAGGCTTCGACCTTCCAGCGATTCAACCAGCAAACGACGCGACCTGTTCTGGCGAGCCATAACCTACTCCTAGATTCATGAACGATGCGACTGTTTTGGAGTGCTCACCAAAGTTGGGAGCTCACAAACATCATTTGTCTCAGCCATAGTTTACGGGGACAGGA
>CAYWNG010000098.1:4590-5916 GCA_964458685.1 uncultured Pirellulaceae bacterium | reverse complement strand
TGTGCCTGGATCTTGCTAGCTTTTCGAGTCGTTCTCAAGCGGCTCGGCTGTATCCGCTGGATTGGATTAGCGAGGCGGCTGAGTAGGCGGGGCGGCAACGCGACCTGCTGGCTGATTTCCACCGGAGGGTTGTCCGCCGTTGGGAACTGGCTGGCCGTTGGGGCCGTTCTGCTGCATTTGTTGAGGTGGAATCCAGGGTTCTTGAATGACTTCCCAGTCCGATCCGACCTTGGTCTCGATGAAAGCCTTCATGAAGATGTTCTCTTTGATCTTGTCCAGCAGGTTGCTGCTGTTGACTTCACGGCCGCTAAAATTGAACACTTCCCGATCGGGATTTTGCGGCGTCCAGTTGGGCATAAACATGACCATAGCGTTCGGCAACGAGTCGCTCTTATCTAATGCGATTTGGACTCGCGAGTAGTTGCCCGCATCGTCGGCTCGCTTCGGCCAAGCCTCGATCCAAACATCCTTGTTTCCAGCCGGTGGTGGCAATGGCCGAACAAAGTATCGAGCTTTCACTTCAAGAGCTTTGACTCCAAACAAAAATGGCAATGGGCTAAGCGGAATGTTGTTGCCGCGGAGCTCGGGAGGCAGTTGTACTCGAACGGCTTTCTTTTCGTTGCGATCCAAATTGTGAACCCATTCGCCATCGCAGACCCACCAGTCACCGTTGGGGCGATTGGGGTCTACTTTGTAGTCTGGCGATCCATCGGCTTTCTTGCCAGCCAACGTCGAACAACCTTCTTCGTAGAAGACGCCCTTGTCTGGGTTCTTGAATCGGATGAAGCCTTCGGAAATCGAAGCTGGATTGACGGGATCGACTGCGGTCTTGACGATAAAGCGTTTGAATTTGCACTCAAAGGTGTTGATCGCTGCAGTCCTCTTTTCCCAAACGTTCAGGACCATATCAACGTACTTCTGTTCCTCATCGGTTAGATTTGGAAATGGCTGTTGAACTACGTTGGCCAGACCGGCGTTGACGGCTTGCTGGACGCCAACAACTGGGATCTGCTGATTGGCACCAGGTTGGTTCGCGCCGGGTTGATTCGCGCCGGGTTGATTGGCACCATTTTGATTCATGGCTGGCTGATTTCCGCCAAGTTGGTTGCCTTGCGGGTTACCTGCTTGCGGATTGCCCTGAGGCTGGTTTGCAAATTGCTGATTTCCGCCAACTTGCGGACGAACTTGATTATTAGTGGCAGCTTGCTGATTCGACGGCTGCTGACGAAATCCGCCTTGCTGCGCACCAAGTTGTTGCTGCTGTGTCCCCAACTGCGGATTGCCGCCTTGCTGCTGAGCGCCTTGCTGCTGAGCGCCTTGCTGCTG
>CAYWNG010000098.1:0-4490 GCA_964458685.1 uncultured Pirellulaceae bacterium | reverse complement strand
CGCCTTGCTGCTGAGCGCCTTGCTGCTGAGCGCCTTGCTGCTGTGTCCCCGACTGTGCCGGTGTCCCCGACTGTGCCGACTGTGGATTGCCTTGCCCCAACCGCGGACTGCTTTGACCGCCTGGCTGTTGAAAGCCTTGATTGTTTTGTGTGTTGTTGGGGGCGCCAGGGCGGCCGTTCAGCCCATTCTGCTGAGCCATCACGGGCGAAGCACAAAGAGCAGCGACCAGGGCCCAACGAAAGGATCGACGATTTCTGATTGTGCTAAACATGAGCATCTTCCGTGACGCGAATTTAAGTTGCGTTGCAAACAGGTTTTCAATGGAGTTTGATTCGGCTAGCCTGGACCGGCGCGAACCGTTCGGCGACCGACTGTATCAAAGTTGCCTGCTCGGCGTCAGAGCGATTTTCGAGAACGTGAAGAATCCTGGTGCGAGGGCGTTCCTTACGGTGCGCGGGCGTCCCCCCGAGACATCATGCATGCGGACGGGACGTCCGCGAACCGTACACGGGCGTTCTTTTCGGTGCACGGGCGTCCCGCCCGAAACTCATGCATGCGGACGGGACGTCCGCGAACCGAAGCTAGAAATCCACGAACCGAAGCTAGGCGTTCGCGAAACGCATACGAACAAAACTTGACCGACTTGCTGCAAAAAAGATCAGCGAATGCGGCTGATTGCATGTCGCAAACTTAGCTAGCTAAAAAATTCTCCAAAAAAGCTCAAGTTTCAGGAAATCGCGCGTAAGGAATTTTGATCTCGAGCGATTAATACTGTCCTCCGGATTTTTTCCGAAGATTGTCTCAAGATGACCAAAGGTGTCTTAGGTGTGTCGTTTAATAGACTAGGCGAGACAGCTAAGAGAGGCTCTGTCAGATTGGCACGTAACTGTTTCAATCTGAGACCCAATAATCAACTTGAGATGCTCTTGACGCAGGTGGCTGACATTTGATAGCAATACCAATGACAGCAAACAACTGGAGGTTGTCTCGATTTTGGCTACCCAGTTTAACATAATCGGGTGTTCCGGTTTACTAGTGTGGCCGAAGGCAGTTTGAAACGTCCTATAGTAAGAACAAAAGAGATTCTTGTCGGATTAGTTCAAGTTTGGCATGAAGCGTGCGAATACTATTTTCCACATTCAGTTTGGCAGAATCGAACTCAAGACAAAGAAACTTAGTCTCAAGTTTAAGCGTATAGTTGATTGAGACGTAATAGGCTGAATCGGATTGCAAGCAAAAGATCGTTGGTTCACAAGGAGGAACGTGAAATGTTAGTTCTAAGTCGAAAAGAAGGCGAGAAGTTGGTGATTGGCGACAACATTACTTTGGTTGTCTCCAAGATTTGTGGAAATCGAGTCACTGTCGGAATCGAAGCTCCGGCCGATGTGAAGATTTTCCGAGGTGAGTTGAAGCTCGGTGAAGGCAGCGATGCTAAAGTCGTGCCGCTACGACGAGCAACTTTGACAATCGATCTGGACGAAAAACAGGTGAGTGATTTGGAAAAGCAAGCGATGTAGCAATCGCTAGTTATCCGATCCATGCTTTGTTTCAGTAGTTGTCAGCCCCCTCAGCTATCAGTGCAGAAAGCTGCTGTGCGCTAAATCGCTCGTCAATTGCGACCGAGTGATGAATGACCAGCAGTCGATCAACTATTCCAGCCGTGTTATTGAGCGTTCCCACTGTACGACATCGTCGATTTGATCGGCGATGAAATCCGGGAAATCCAGAACCCGCGGAGATTCCGTTTTCGCACAGCAGTTTCGCCACGGCAGTAGTTTGTGAGGGACTTTCAAGAATCCAGCCTGCTTGATAGTAGGCATTTGCAAACGTTTCCTCGCAATCGTTGCTCACGTTGGACGGCTCGTTTGAACGTACTGTTCCTAGAAATGTTCGAGACAAGCTCTTTGGAATCAACTGCTCGACATCTGAAAAATAGTTGCAACACTGAGCGTTGATGCAACCGAGATACTTCAGTTGCTCAGAGACGATTGCCGCCGATAGCTCGCTTAATGCATACGCCCCGCTGCCGGCTCCCGAAGCGATCTTGGCCCGCTGAAACAATCTCTCGTCGTGAGTCACTAAGGCTCCACCGCGACCGGCAGAAATCACTTTGCTCCCACCGAAGCTTAGTGTGGCCATGTGCCCAAAGGAGGTCGTCGGCCTTCCCTCAATTCTTGCTCCCAGCGCCTGGCAGGCATCTTCGATTAGCGTGATCGAGCAATCATCGGCCCATCGACGAACTTGATCGACCTTCTGCAAGTGGCCATGTAGATGTGAGACGATGCAGGCCTTCGTCTTACTCGATCGAGCCGCCTGCAACGCATCGATGTTCACCTCAATACTCGCAGGCGAGACATCGATCAGGACCGGAGTGCACTGCAATTGCTCGATGACCCAAAAGTTTCCTGGATAGTCGTAACCTGAAAGAATGATCTCATCGCCAGGACTAACTCCGATACTCTTCAGCGCTAACTCGAGAGCCGACGTACCGCTGTTGGCCAGTAGCACCTGAGCTCCATCAAGCAACTGACTAAGCTCAACTTGCAAATTCGTGGAATCATCCCCGATGTAGCGACGATGCGCGCCTGAGGAGATTGCGCGAGCAGCAGCATCTCTGACCGAATTGTCCACCTGTTCCTTCAACGATACCATCGACATACCCTTCAGTTCTTAGCATCTTCAGTCGGCCATTCTATTCCAGGCCGGAAACAAATGAAGCGGTTGTAGTCGAATGAACCAATACTCACTACAAAATGCCGAGATGGGTGACACTTCTCGCTGATCGCCGGTAGCGTGAGCAACCGAATCCCATAGCTCTAAACATCTTTTCGTTTGAGGTCACTCGAAAACGGGAGAGCTCCGGTCCTGCGAAGCCATTGTGTTCCGCCGTCTCGCCGCCTTACGTTCACAAGCAATGTTACGTTACTCTCCTCTTCCTCAACGCCAATTCTAAGAGTTGACTCTTCAGCTAGTGTCCAGCAGATGGCGAGGTGAAGAATCTCAAAACGCCGATGACGATCACAGGTACCGGGTGCATACGATTACAATGATTCTGACTTAGGTCTTTACCATCGAAAGCTACAGCCATGGCCAAGCGAACCATTTCAATTCGAAGGATGCTCCTGGGCATGGTGTTTGTCGCTCTTCCCTACTCTGCTTTCGGAGGATTCGGTTTGCAGGGCGTTGTCGTCGCGACCGTCATCGCAGTTGCCATGTTCACTGCATGCTGCATTGCGTCGCGGGATCAATTGCAGTCGATGTTCGGCATCATCGCCTGCACTGTTGCTGTTGTTTTTGTTGGAGCACTGTTCCCTAGGCCAGGAAATCGACTCGACGGCGCGAGAGATCTCATCTTCTACGCATCTATTGGTTGTACGATCGGCATTCTTTGGAGTGAACACTTCTACTCCGTCAAAAAGCGTCAACAGGCTTCGGGCAAAGTCGAAAACGAAAAGCAATCAGAGAACGACGATTCATCGAGCACAGTCATATCTTCCGGCGATAAAGAAAACGCCGGATGAGCCAAAAAATCAGGCAAGAACATTACTCGTGGAGTTCTAAGTGCGTCGTGGAGTGTGTCCTTGATAACCCTTGATACACATGACTATGTTGCGGACACAACATAGTCAGTTCAGGTTAGCTTCACCTAGCTCGCTTCCTTAGTTTCAGATTGTCCATGTCGTCGATTGGACTGGATGCAAACGCGAAGACTAACTGAGTAGCGTCAGTGCTTTCGGTCGCCTCTCCCTCTCCGCCACCACCTTGAGCGTTCAAATGGTTAATCACAAGCAGCGCATCTGTTGGTGTGTACCGCCCATCGCCAGAGACGTCCAAGTAGGGTGCTGCTGCGGGCTGCGATCCGACCACCCGAACTGAATTGGGATCGTTCAGAACGTTGATGATCCTGAGCGCGTCAGATGGCGTTATGATCGTATTCGCGTCGACATCCAAATTCCACCATGGATTCTGCTTCGCCGATCCTGCGACTCCAAACCTTACTGTCGCGAGATTGGAGACGATTCCCGAGCCATTGGACAGTCGATAGGTCAAACTAGCGATTCCCACATAGTTGTTGGCCGGCACAAAGCGAATTGTCATGTCTGACTGCAGTTCTACGACTCCTGCCGTTGAGGGTGGAGCGTTGACAATCTGAACGCTAAAGCCTTCTGTATGCGAATCGTTGGCCAAGACGTTTAACGTTACTGCAACATTTTTGATCGTTGGTACGTCATCATTTTTGGCTACAGGGATCACGCGGATCTGTAACTGCTTCTCAACGAACAGTCCACCACTGTCAGTCGATCGAACTCGTACTGAATAGACCGACGTGCCTGTGAAGCTGAGCGTCTGAGCTGCCCGCAAGACAGCTCCATCGATTGCGAACCTTGCATTGTCGCTATCGCCTGCTCCAGCCACTAACGAATACACGTGAGTATCCAAAGAGTCGCTATCGACCGTGCTCAGAGTTGCTACAGCCGAACCCGAAGTCA